>DASQDO010000235.1:0-3191 GCA_035634135.1 Actinomycetota bacterium | reverse complement strand
CAGAATCGATCCGAGCGGTCGCCGTGCGGATAGACGCGCACTCGGGAACGATCGGCACACGCTCGTCGGGCCAGGGACTCGACCGCCGCCTCGCTGCTCGCGAACCGGCGTTCGCCCGGACAGAGGTCCAAGACGAACCCGGCGAAGTCTCCGAAGCAGTCGTACACGAGCCTCGCGATCTTCCCCTCGACCCAGCGGCCCCCGCCGTCGGGCGATCCCGGGCGCGTCCCACCGGGCCCCCCCGGAGAAGGAAGCGCGTCGTCGGGATCTCCTCCGAAAGCCCTTACGCGCTCGGCCGCCCGGTCGATCCAGCGGTCGAAGACCCGGTACCACCGATCCTTCGGAGGCATCGACTTCGCGATGTGACGGAGGAGCGACAGGCGCTTCATGTCTCGCGGCAGCAGCGCGTCCGAAGAATCGACGTGGATGGACAGCTCGAACGAGCCGACGACCCTCCGGGACTTCCCCGACCACTGCTGGACGACTACCTCGAAGACCTCCTCTTTGACGATCCCCTTGGGGAGGGTCACCGAGATCAACCCCTCGAGGTTCTCGTTCGCGCCGCCCGGAACCGGCACGAAGACCACGGGGCGGAGCTCGACGGCGACGGTGTGAAGGTCGCGCACCTCGAACCGCGCCGCGCCGAGCGGCGAGCGTTCGACCAGCCCCAGAAGGCGTCCGGCGTCGACCGTCGGGAGGTAGAGCTCGACGGTCGAGCCGTCGGGGAGGCCGGGTGCCCACAGGATGAGCTCGTCGGGATCAAGGCGCCCGCGCGACGCGTCGGGCGACGTCCGAACGGCCTCCGGGCCGGCGTTGACGCGCGGCGAGAGATCGAGCGGCTGGGCGAACGCCGGAGCCTTCAGCTCGAAGCTGTGGTGGAACGTACGGGTCGCGTCGACCACCCCGGGGTTGGCGACGTCGCCGAAGGCGAGGTTGCGTTGAGCCAGCTTGTCGCTCGTCGCAGGGCTCGCGTGGGCGAGTATCGGATCGGCCTCCAACCCCACCGGCCAGTAGTGGATCTCCGCGACGAGACACTGGTGCAGTCCGGCCATCAGCTCCTGGATCGACAAGACGGGGAAGAAGACGTCCGTGAAGGGCCCGTCGTCCAGAGGGAAACGAGGGAACTGCGGATCCGGCTGGTTGTTGTCGAGCCAGCATCCGAAGTAGCCGACGTACTGCTGCGGGGCCTGGCCCTCGAGGCCCTGCACGTTTCGATCGTCCGGCTGAGACCCCATCGCGCCGCCGGGCGTAACGCGTTCTTCGGCGAAGAAGGGCACGGAGACGATCGAGGCGCCCTCCTTGCCCAACAGTGGTCTTGCAGATTCGCGCAGCCCTTCGCGTCTGTACGACGTAGCCGTGTCGTACTCGACGGCAGTGCCGACCGTCGTGAATATCCTGAAGAAGACCCTTACCCCCGGCGCGGGGTGGTCGTCCGGAGCGAAGTAGCGGACCCTCGCGACCGCGTAGTTGAAGACGGGCCCTTCTTCGTCGGTCGGGAACATCTCCAGGGACTCGTTCTCCGACAGGTCGTCGAAGGGATGGGATCCGGCGGACGGATTCTGCCGATAGGCACCCAGCAGATCGTCCAGGAAGGCGAAGGGGTCCGACCCGTGGGCGACCGGAGCGCTCGGGTCGCCGGACGGCTTCTCGTCGCCCGGGTGCATCTTGAAGACGCGCAAGTCGGTGCTCAGCCAGTAAGGGTTCTGGAGGTCCGGGCGGACGTCGGTCATGAACGGCGTCGAATGCCGCATCAACACGAGACGGAGATCGAAGGACCGCTCGCCGACCCGGGCCCGGACCTGGACGACGCCTATCTGTTCGTCGGTGAAGCTCTCGAACGCGTCGTCCGACGAGAAGACGACGTCTATCGGGTAGACGACGTGCTGGGCGCGGTCGGGGTCGTCGGTCTGCGTGACCGGCGCTTTGGCTTCCAGCGTTAGCCCGGGCGGCATCCCCGCGAGCGGCGCTTCGAACGAGAGCTCGAACTCGGGCGAGGGAAGCGGGTCGCCGATCTCGTGCAGCAAGAAGCCCCGGAAGTCGAGCAGGAGCGCGTCGGCGAAGCGAGCTTCCCCGTCGCCGGCCTCCGCCATCGCCGTCACCTCGGGGAGGGAGAAGTTGCTCTTGTTCGCGCCGAAGACGGCTTCTTGGTCGGCGATGCGGATGAACGGCGCGCGCGCAGCAACCCGTTCGTTCCCGCCGACCACCCACAGCATGTAGTTGCCGGGCGGAGCGATCTGCGGGCTCGGGGGGGCCGTCACCGTCAACGTCTCGTCGTCGCCGCTCTGGACGAACTCCAAGGCGACGTAGCGCTGGTCGCTGTCGAAGGCGTGAGTGACCGTCCCGCACCGGATCAGCGCTACTCGCTCGATCGCCTGTGGATTCTCGAGCGTCACGGTGAACGTCTCTTCGTACGTCGCCGACGAGATCGTGCTCACGACCGGGCGGTTGGCGGCGCCGACGTAGCCCGGGCTGTAGATCTCGACCCGCGACTCGTCGATCCATCCCCACCAGACGCCGGCGTCGCTCACGCCCGCGCCGGCGGCCCGGTCGAGCGTGGCCTCGGTCGCCGAGACGACGTCGGAGATCACCGCCCGGAGGTCCGTCGGCTCGTTCGTCTCGTCGTCCGGCGTGCCCGCGCCGAGCACCAGGATCTCTTTGCCCTCGGCCGACGCACCGAACTCCCCGGAAGAGAGGGTCAGCGTGGACCCGCCCTCGGCGATGCTCCCCACGCCGGATCCCGCGATCAGCCCGGCGGTATCGGTCGAGCCCGCCGTCCACACCCTCCCGTCGGGTAGCAACAGCGCCACGGAGTGGTACCCGCGCGCGACCTCCGCGGGCTCGCCCGACAAGGCCTCCCACGACCCCGTCGAGTCCGAGCTGAACGGCCCGTGGTCGTATTCGTTCTCGTCCCAGTCGATGCCGGGGTCGTAGACCTCCGGGATCAACGCCGCGCCCGGAGGGCCCGGTTCGTCGCGCCGCGTGATGCCCCCCGACACGAACACGCGCCCGGTGGGCAACAGGACCGCACACGAGTGGATCCGCTCGATCCCCTCGAGCTCGCCGCGATCGAGCTTCTTCCACACCTGTGGGCCCTGTCCGAGGTGGATCCTCCATGCGGTCTTCCCACCGCATATGAGGACGCGCGGCTCGTAGTCGGGCGGGAGTAGCGGGAGAAGGACCGACGTCCCCTC
>DASQDO010000234.1:0-1846 GCA_035634135.1 Actinomycetota bacterium | reverse complement strand
ACTCCTCCGGGGACAGGAGATCCCCGAGGGGTTCCTCGTAGCCTTCACCCAGACCGTACCGGCGCAGTCGATCTTGTCCCGCGTCCGAGAGCATCTCGATCGCATCGTGGAAAGCCTTTCCGCGTACGGCCCGGAGTGCCGCGTCTCCTGACGACCCCTTCGGAGGAAGATCGGTCGAGAGGAAGACCAGCCGGTGTGAGGCGAGGCCGGCCTCTTTCAGGACCGCGGCCTTCCCCAGGGCCTTCCACAATGTGTCCGTTCTCCGAAGCCCAGGACGAGAGCTCGTGAACGCGCCGGACACGTCGAAGTACCAGGTACGCCCTCTGCGGTCGATCGCCGAGAAGTTGATCTCGACGCCACTCATGAACCGGTGATCCTGCACGATGTCCCGGAACCCACAGTGCTCGAGCACCTCGCGGGCTAGCTCCTTCGCGCGCTTTCCCTGACGGACGGCGCGGGCTTGGAACGGCTCGTCGTCTTCAGGCTCGTTGCGATCGACGCCCAGCCTCACCTCGCGGGTGAGCCCGGCGCGCTTCAAGCGGTCGAGCTCGCCCTGCTCCTCACGAATCCGCTTGGTGGCGATCTCGATATAGGAGCTGTCGATCTCGTAACCGAGGTAGTGCCTGTCTGCGCGCAGCGCTGCGACCGCCGTCGTCCCGGACCCCATGAACGGGTCGAGCACGACGTCTCCGTAGTACGTGTAGAGGTCGATGAGACGCTTGGGCAACTCGACCGGGAAAGGCGCCGGGTGTCCTACCCGTGTGGCGCGCTCGGACGGGAACTCCCAGACGTCGAGTGTCGCCTCCATGAAAGCCTCTTTCGACATCGAGGCCTCGTACGGGAGGTCGCGCCGCTGCCGCTCACGACGCGTCAGAGCCCTGTCGAATCGTCCCTTGGACGCGATGATCACGCGCTCCGAGATGTCGCGGAGCACCGGGTTCTGCGCGCTCTGGAAAGAGCCCCAGGCACACGACCCCGCGGCCCCCTTCCCCTTCTGCCAGATGATCTCGCCCCGCAACAGGAGACCGAGACGGTCTTGGAGCAGGCCGATGACGTCTGCCGAAAGAGACCTGTAGGGCCGGCGGCCGAGGTTTGCCACGTTCACCGCGATGCGTCCACCGGGCTCGAGCACTCGCACACATTCGGCGAAGACCATCTCGAGGTCCTTGAGGTAGTCGACGTAGGTGGCCGGAACGTGGCCCTCGCCGAGGGCCTCCTCGTATTCCTTGCCGGCGAAATAGGGCGGCGACGTCACGACGAGCGCGACCGACGACGAGGCGACGTGCGACATGTCTTTCGCATCCCCGAGATAGATCCGGTCGACCTCGTCGAGCTTGGCGATCTGCCGGTCGGTCGAGACCTCGGGGAGCGGTCCGAACCGAGCGTAGAAGCCGGAAGCATCGTGGCTTTCCCGCCGGCCGACGCCGAAGTTGGAGGTGCTCGTCCCCTTCCGCCGCGGGGGTGGCTCGGATGCCTCCATGCGGTCCGCGCTCTCCTCCGGCATCTCGCTCATCCTAGGTAGGACGCTATCGGCGGGCTGTGACAATTTCGCGAAGGCCTCAGACCTGGGGCAGGTCCAGGGTCTTCGCCGCTACGGCTTCGACCACGTCTCGCTGCCCCACCGACTTGTCGATCACGTGCAGCAGCTCGTCTATCGAGAAGTAGCTGCGCAGCGTCGCGGCCGCTCTCAGGTCGAGCAGGATCTTCCCCTTCAGGAACGTCTTCGTCCGTCGTTCCTCGCGTTCGTCGCGGCGGCGGGGGCCGAGCGTCAGCTCCCACGGGCCGTAGCTCGCCCAGCGGTTGCCCGGATGGTCGTGCACCACCAGGTAGCCGCCGCCGCCCTGCC
>DASQDO010000233.1:0-6763 GCA_035634135.1 Actinomycetota bacterium | reverse complement strand
GCCGGGTCTCCCCCGTCGTGGTCGATCCACCCGCGGATCTCGTCGGCGCCGGCTTCCTGCTCGGGAACGTCGGTCGCCGTGCGGCTCGCCCGCGTGCTCGTGTAAGAGACCGTGCAGGACGCCCCGAGCTGGGCCCCGACGTTGCAGGTCAGGTCGGGGGTCTCGGGCGTCGGCCCGTCCTCGTTGGGGTCGCCGGGGCCGGAGACCTCGAAGTCGATGTTGACGGTCCCGCCGCTGAACGTCGGCGCCGGTCCGGTGCAGGTGCCGAACGAACCCTGTCCCGCCCCGGCGATAGTCCGAACGGTCGCGGTGATCGTGTGGGCGGTCCCGGTCGGGTTGCTGTCGACCTCGGGCTCGAGGTCGAGGCACGTGTTCGCCGGGTGGTTCGCCAGAGCGGTCGGGGCGGACGGGACCGCCATTGCCGCCAATGCCACGACGGCTACCGCCGTCGCGTGAAGTCTGCGCGCGCGAATACCTCTACGGAACGTCATCGTCCTCCTGCCCCCACTCGTGACTCCCCACTGGCACCTGGAACAGCGACGAGGGACGGAAAGACGGATCGGCCCCCGTAGCTCCGGCGGGCCGATGACGGCCGCCATGCGAGTAGTCACGATAGCGACGGGTTAGCCCCGTGGATATGGGGTTTGACGGGAAATTTCCCCCAGATGCGGGCTTGGATGACTAGTGAGTGACGGGCTCCTGTCATCCCTCTGTCACGGGCGGGCCGCGCCGTTCGCTTCAGGGGCAGACCGCTTCGGGGGCACCCCGGCGATCAAGGGCGTCTAGCTGCTTTCCAAGCGATAGCCCATGCCCCGGACCGTCTTGATGACGTCGTCCCCCACCTTCTTGCGCAGGTAGCCGACGTAGACGTCGACGATGTTCGAGCCGGGGTCGTAGTCGTAGCCCCAGACGTTGCTGAGGAGCTGCTCGCGCGTCATGACCTGCCCGGGGTGCCGGAAGAACAGCTCGGCCAGCGCGAACTCGCGCGCGCTGAGCTCGACGGTCGAGTCGCCGCGCGCGACCCTTCTCGTCTTGAGGTTCAGCGTGACGTCGCCGGCGGTGAGGACGCCGGCCTCCGGGCCCCGGTCCTCGCGCAGCCGCGCCTTGATGCGGGCGAGGAGCTCTTCGAACCGGAACGGCTTCGTCACGTAGTCGTCCGCCCCGCCCTCGAGGCCGCGGACCGTGTCCGACACCGCGTCGCGGGCGGTCAGGATGACGACAGGCATCGCGCGGTCGTGCCGGCGCAGCTCCTCCAGCACCGCGAACCCGTCCTTGTCCGGGAGGCCTATGTCGAGGACGACGAGGTCGAACTCGCCGGTGCGTGCAAGCGCCAGCCCGTCGGCGCCGGTCGCCGCGACCGAGGTGGTGAAACCGTTCGCGGCCAGCCCCTTCTCGAGGAACGAGGTGATGCGCTCTTCGTCCTCGACCAAGAGGATCCGCTTCATACGTTCTCACTTTCCGGTGACTCGGGCTGGTCCACGGGGATCGACACGGTAAAGGTCGCGCCCGCCCCGGGCTCGCTCTCCAGCTCGACCCTTCCGTGGTGCGCCTCCGCGATCGCCTTGACGATCGAGAGGCCGAGCCCGGCCCCCTCGGACGCGCCCCGTCGTCCGTGCCCCCTTCGGAAGCGGTCGAAGACGTGAGCCTGCTCGCTCACCGCTATCCCGGGGCCGGAGTCACGCACCCAGAAGCGGGCCTCCCAGTCGCGGACCGAGGACCCGAGCGCGATCTCACTTCCCTCGGCGGTGTGCTGGACCGCGTTCTGAGCGAGCTGGATGAGGGCCTGGGTCACGCGCTGGCGGTCGGCGACGATCACGCCTCTGCCCGTCGCCTCGAGCCTCCAGTCCCGGTCGCCCAGCGACCGGACCTTGGAGAAGACCTCGTCGGAGAGAGCGGCGACGTCGACGGTGTCCAGCGCGAGGAAGTCGGGACGGTCGGCCCTGGCGAGCAGCAGCAGGTCGTTGACGAAGCGGCTCATGCGATCGAGCTCGTCCATCACGATCTCGAGGGTCTTGCGCCGTTCGTCGGGGTCGTCGTCGAGGACCTCGAGCTGTCCCTGGATCACGGTTATCGGCGTGCGCAGCTCGTGGCTGGCGTCGTCGAGGAAGCGCCTCTGACTCGTGAAGGCGTGCTCCAGGCGGTCGAGCATCTCGTTGAAGGTCTGCGCGAGATGACCGATCTCGTCGCTTCCGGGGACCTCGATCCGGCGCCTGAGGTCGGATTCGGAGATGCCGCGCGCGGTCTCGGTCACCTTCTTGACCGGCCCGAGGATGCGGTCGGCGAGCCTCCATGCCAGCAGCGACCCGATCACCACCACGATCGCGCCTACGCCGGCTGCCCCCGCGATCGCCGGGTCGATGTCCTGGAGCCTCAGGTCGTGGAAGATCGCGACGACGAAGACGCCTTCGGTCCGCCCTTCGTGCCGGACGGGGACCGCCAGGTACTCGACGGGCCCGGCCGGCGTCTCGACGACGCCGCGGTCGCTCTCCTCGAGGGAGCCCCAGCGGGCGACGAGATCGGGGTCCCGGTCGAGCCGGTAGGGGACGACGGCGCGGCTGCGCAGGTACGGCTCGCCGCCGACGAACGTCAGCTGCGCTTCGTGGGGGGCCGGGATGTTGCGCTCGAGGAAGACCTCGAAGATCCGGCGCACGCGTCCGGCGAACGGCTCCCCGGTCTCGGGGTCGCTCCCGGTCGAGAGACGTCGCATCTCACGGGCTTCCTGGACGAGCTCCGCGTCGATGCCCTGCTCGGCGCGGTTGACGAGGATCACGCGCACGACCACCACCGACGCCGCCGTGGCGACGAGCAGCACGAGGATGAAGGTCCCGAGCAGACGCACGCGGATGCCCGAGAGCGCCCTGTTAGAGGTGGTCGTTCTCACGTCGCCATTGTCGTCCGAACGCGTGGGACGTACGTGAGACGAAGATGAGAGTTCTCTCACGTCCGCCTCATCCGCCTCTCATGCGCGGAGAGCATCCTCGAAGTCGAGGGCAGACGACGACAACAGGAGGTACGTGATGCTCGGACGTGCAGCGGTTGCAGTGCTGGCAGTGAGCGTGATGACGGGTCCGTCGGCGGCGTTCGCGTCGAACGACGACGTGATGCTGCGGCGTGAGGAAGACGCAGCGGAGGTCGTCGTGATGGAGAGCGACGACGACGGCGACACGGGCAACACCGACGGGAACGACGGCGACAGCGGCACCGGAGACAGCAACGACGCGACCGGCAGCGGCCACACATCGGTGAGCCGCGATCGCGACCGGAGCCGCGACGACAAGACCCGGGATTGGACCCGCGACGGCGGTGACGGCACGCGCGACCGCAGCGCGGGGCACACGAACGACCGCACGCGCAACGACACCCGCTGACGAGAAGACGGAGGACCACGGTGACGACGGCACCAAGCTGGGAGCTCGCCGAAGGAGACGAGATCGCGCCCGAGCGGTTCGCCCTCCGGCTGCTCGGAGGAGGGCACAAGTACGAGGCGTATCTCGCTTACGACGAAGACCTGCAGGCCACGGTGGTGGTCAAGCTGCTGAGACCGCACGTAGTCGAAGACGCCTCCGCGCTCGACGTGATGCGGGCCGAGGCCGCCGCGCTGTCGCGTCTCAACCACCCGGTGCTGCCGCGGTGCTTCGGCATCGTCGAGGACCCTCCGCGACCCCACCTCGTCCTGGAGCACCTCGAGGGGCCGCGGCTCTCGACCCTCCTCCGCAGGCAGAGGAAGCTGGCGCTCGAGCAGGTCGTGATGCTCGGGCTGCAGGTGAGCTCCGCGCTGCACTACATGCACCGGCGCGAGATGGTGCACCTCGACGTCAAGCCGAAGAACATCGTCATGAGCGGTCCGCCGCGGCTGATCGACCTGTCGGTGGCGCGCAGCGTCGAGCGCGCGCGGCGCGCCACGGAACCGATCGGTACCGACGCGTACATGGCGCCGGAGCAATGCGAGCCGCGGCTGATGGGGGGCATGGGTCCGGAGGCCGACGTGTGGGGTTGGGGCGTGACGATGTACGAGGCGATCACGGGCGTCCACGCGTTCCCGAAGGTCGAGGACGCGACCGCGCGGGACGAGCGTTTCCCCCAGCTGCATCTCGACCCGCTGCCCCTGCCCCCGGACACGCCTCCACTTCTCGCCGCTCTCGTGATGGGCTGCCTGGAGAAGCGCCCGGGCAACCGCCCGCAGCAATCCGACATCGCGGGGATCCTCGAGCCACTCGTAGCGGCGCTGCCGCGACGTGTCGTGCTCAGCAGGCTGCGCCCGCGGTGACCGACTAGATCGAGGAGACGAGACGCCATGAGCATTGGGAAGGTTGCGATTGCTGCACTCGTCCTGTGTCTCGCCGTCGGCGGCGGTCTGGCCGCCCTCGGCGGCAGGGACGACGGGAAGATCGTCGAGCCGATAGACCTCGACGACGGGGCCCGGCGCGACGACGACGCGGCCGAGCTGGCGAGCGTCGAAGACGACGGTGACGACGACCGCACGCGCGGCGACGACGACCGCACGCGGGGCAACGACGGGACTCGCGGCGGCGACAACACCGGCGACGGCGACGCGACGGACGGAGACGACGGGACCGGCGGCGGTAGCAACACCGACGACGTCGTCACCTACGACGCTCCGGCGGGGACCGACACCGGCGGAGGGACGACCTGATTCCCTCGGACGGAGTCCCGGGAGCTTCCTAGACCGGCGTGGGCGTTGGCTTCTGTCTCCGCGACGTGAGCCAGGCCCCCGCGACTACGAGCGCCGCCCCGGCCAGGGCGCTGCGCGCGATCGTCTCGTCGAGCACCACGACGCCGAGCACCATCGCGACGACCGGCACGAAGTAGATGGCGACCGAGCCGCGGGGGCCGCCGACCCGGCCCACCAGCGTGGCCATCAGCACGAACGCGAGCCCGGTCCCGAGCGCTCCCAGCGGGACCATCGCGAGCGCCGCTCGCCACGACCAGCTCGACCCCGGCAGATGGGTGAGGCCGAACGGGACGACGATCGCGAGCGCGGCGACCTGCGCGCGCAACAGCACCGGCAGGGCCCCGTAGCGCTGCTGCAGCGGCACGGCGACGTTCGCCGCCAGGCCGTAGAGGGTGACCGCCAGGAGCACGAGCACGGTCCCCAGCAAGGTCGCGGTCGAACCTGCGACCTGCTCCCACGAGATGGCGACGATCCCCAGGAACCCGATCGCGATGCCCGCGAGCTGGATGCGCCCGGGGAGCCGGCGCAAGAGAGCGATCGACCACGCCGCGGTCATCAGTGGCATCGCCCCGTTGATCATCCCGGCGACCGACGAGTCGATCCACAGCTGCGCGATCGGGAACAGCGACAGCGGTATCCCGATCCAGATCACGCCCAGGAAGGCGATGCGCGGGAGGTCACTCCTGTCGACGGGTTTGCGGGCCGCGGGGACCGCCGCCAGTGCCGCGGCGCCCAGCAGCACCCGGGCGGCGGCGATGACGCCCGGGCGGAACGAGTCGAGGCCGACGTCGATCAGGACGAACGAAGAGCCCCAGATGAGAGCGATCGACGTGAGCAGCAGCCACTCGAAGCGCCCGAACGCCTCGACGCGCGTCCCGGAGGCGCTTTCGAGAAAGCGTCTGCGGGGCTGTCCTTCGAGGATGACGTCTGCGTCCATGCCCTTAGAACGTTAGGGCACGGGATTCCGTGAGATGCACACCGGCGATCTGACGAGCGGGACGAACCGGTACCGTCGCCGTCAGCTGAAGTCCGCCTCGAAGTTGAGGAAGTCGCACTCGGGATGCGTCACCGTCAAGGTGCCTCTCCCCGGGTCGGTGAAGACGCCCCTCACGGTCGCCGCTCGTAGGTCCGAGCCCGCCGAACCCGAACCGGAGCCGGTGAGGATGGAGAGCTCGAACTCCCCGCGATCCAAGGGCAAGCGCGACTCGGCCAGCGGGAAGACGTAATAAGCCGAATACGTCGAGCCGTCGCTGCTCTCACATTCGTCGAACTCGAAAGCATCAGGCTCAGGACTCTCGTCGAAGATGTCGAGCTGGACGAACTCGATCCGCTGCGTCCGGCATTCGTAAGTGAATATCAAACGGGAGGGTCTTCCCGGCGCGACCGGGGCGACTCCGTAGTCGGCGCTCTCCGGGACGAAATCCAGGCCGAGCGGCGGCACGTCGCAGTCGTAGCCGAGCTCGAAGCCCTTCGCTTGGACCGACTTCCCGCGAACTGCCTTCACGACGTCGCGCCCCGGAACCGCCTCGGTCACCTTGTTTCCCGTCACGCTCAGCTCGTAGCGGCCCAGGGCGCGGTTCGGCACCCTGATGCTGAACCTGCGGTCCTCGTCGATGAGGCCGGTGAGCGTCTTCCTCTCACCTACGGCGCGGACCCGCAGGTTCTCGGTGAGTCGTTGGTATTCGAACCCCTCCAGGGGCCCGCTCATCGTGTACGCAACGGTGAGCTGACCGACGATGTAAGCGTGGTCCGGAACCTTGATGCGTGTGTCGGCGGTCTCTTCTTCGGCACCGGCCGCTGTGGCGCGAACGGTCGCCTTGACCTCGCCGGGACACCTTTCCGTGAACTTGTAGAACCCGAGCTGCTCCTGGCCGGGCTGAAGCGTCGTCGGTGTACCCAGGGGGCCGTAGCGTCCGGGCGTCAACGGATTGCCCTTGCATCTCGACGTGATCACCTTGGTGGTCAGCCCACGCACCTGGACGCTGTCGAGTGGCTCGTCCCCTTCGTTGCGGACCGTGACCCCGAGGAGCGTGGTCTCGTCGGCTTCGCCGGGATCGACCCCCGCCGCGG
>DASQDO010000232.1:0-3843 GCA_035634135.1 Actinomycetota bacterium | reverse complement strand
CGAGGGCGGCGTCGACTGTGACGACGACGGCGACGTCGAGATCCCGCACGGCGACCCCGTCGTATGCAAGATCAGCCCGCTGCGCGCGCGTCAGGCGTCGCTGATGGCGCCGGCGATCATCGGCATGGTCGAGTCGCAGATCGACGCGCCGAGGGTCTGCTGGGAGGCCCCCGCGGACTCGCCCGTGGTCGAAGAGGGCCCGACCGGCTGCGTCGAGGCCGACGGCGAGAACCCGTTGGGCTTCGACGCGACGTTCTCGTGCCCGCAGCTCGAGTCGCGCAAGCGGTTCACGCTCGAGCTCGGCGCGAACGTCGACGGGCAGAAAGACGACGTCTCGACCGTGTCGGTCCTGTGCAAGGTCCCGCCGAAGCCGGATCCGGCCAAGGAACCGCCGCCGCTGCCCTTCATCGCGCTGCCGGTTGCGTTCATCCCGCCGCCGCCCGTGCCGCCCGAGATCCCGCCGGTCCCGAACCCCAACCCGAACCCGCAGCCGAACCCGCAGAGCCAGGCCCAGGCCCAGGCCCAGGCGGCGATGGCGCATCAGGAGCAGCAGCAGCCGCAACTGGCCTACGTGTACGCTCAGCATCAGCACGCTGCGGCGGCCGCGCAGGAATCCGCGGGTGGGAAAGAGGCCGAGTACGCGATGTCCAGTTACTCCAAGGACTCCGATGGCGTACCACCAGAAGCAATCTTCATGATCGGTGCGATGACCATGACGGCGGCTTTCGGCTGCGTGTCCCTCGCCCGGGAGAAGGTGCGAGTCCAGCACGTCCGCCGGTAACGACGACTCGGAACACTCGAAGGAGGCCCGTCGACAGTGAGCAGTGAGGCACAGGGGGGATTTGCCGCGTGGCGCCGGAAGTTCGCCCGCGAGTTCAAGCAGTACCGGGTCCGGCGCCGTAGGAAGCGGCAGGCGGGCAAGAAGGCCAGCGGCCGTCGGAGCACGATCGTCCTCGGCCTCGTCCTGATCCTTCTCTTCGGCGCGTTCGCGTGGGCCCAGACCTACCTCGAGCCCCAGTCGCCGGGCACCGAGCTCTCCTTCGACGAGCTCGACGCGCTCGCGAAGGAGAACCGGATCGCGACCGCCGAGTTCCGCGACGAGGACGCGCAGCTCGTGGGGACGTTCCAGGCCAAGCCGCTCGAGGGTTACGAGGACGAGCCCAAGAAGACAGAGGCTGCCAAGGGCGAGGACGCGAAGGGCGAGAACGCGCAGGGCGACGACGCCGCGGGCGACGATGCGAACGCCGGTGGCACGGGGCCCGCGAACCAGGGTGAGAACGCCGAGGGCGACGCACAGGGCGAGGGCGCCGCGGGGGGCGCCGGCAAGGACGCCACGAAGAAGCCCCCGGCCAAGCCCGAGCCCCCGTCGAAGGCCCCCGAAGGCGAGGGCACGTTCTGGGTCCAGCTCCCGCAGAACGGTGCGGCGTTCGGCCCCCTCGTCGACTCGCTGACGGCGGCCGGCGCGAGCGTGTCGGTCGACCCCCAGACGGCCAAGGCCATCGTCCGTGTCGTCTCCCAGTTCCTGCTTCCGCTGCTGATCCTCGCCGCCTTCTTCGGCCTGCTCTTCACGGCCGGCCGCGGTGGCGGCTCCGGCATCGGTGACGTCATGCAGTTCGGCTCGATCGGCAAGGGCAAGTCCAAGAAGGGCGCTTCCGGGATGGTCACCTACAAGGACGTCGGGGGCGCGGAGGAAGCCGTCCTCGAGCTCTCCGAGGTCGTCGACTACCTGAAGAACCCCGACCGTTACGAAGACATCGGTGCGGTGCCGCCCAAGGGCGTGCTGCTGTTCGGTCCTCCGGGCTGTGGCAAGACGCTGATCGCCCGCGCTACCGCGGGCGAGGCCGGCGTGCCGTTCTTCTCGGTCGCCGGTGCCGAGTTCGTCGAGTCCCTCGTCGGCGTCGGCGCCGCTCGTGTGCGTGACCTGTTCGCCCGCGTCCGCGCGGTCGCACCGGCCATCGTCTTCATCGACGAGCTCGACGCGGCCGGCCGCAAGCGTGGGGCCGGCGGCTCCGGCGGCGGCGGCAGCGACGAACGCGAGCAGACGCTGAACCAGATGCTCGTCGAGATGGACGGCTTCGACGTCGCGGCCGGCATCGTCGTCATCGGGGCGACGAACCGCCCCGACATCCTCGACCCCGCTTTGCTCCGCCCCGGCCGTTTCGACCGCCACATCACGGTCGACCAGCCGGACCACGACGGGCGCAAGGAGATCCTCATGCTCCACGCGCAGGGCAAGCCGCTCGCCCCCGACGTCGACATGGACTACATCGCGAAGCGGACGCCCGGCTTCTCGGGCGCCGACCTGGCGAACGTGATCAACGAGGCCGCGCTGCTGTCGCTGCGTAACGCGAAGTCGGCCATCGAGACGACCGACCTAGAAGAGGCGATCCAGCGAGTCCTCCACGGCCCCAAGCGCCGCGGCAAGGTGCTCAGCGACGAGGAGCGGGGCCGCGCCTCGTACCACGAGGCCGCGCACGCGCTCGTGTCGGCTGCCCTCGGCCGCGGCGACGACGTGCACCGCGTCACGATCCTGGCCCGTAGCAAGAACGTGGCGGCGACCGGGATCGAGACCGAGGACGACTCCGCGCTACTCACCCGCTACCAGCTGACGCGCCAGCTCGTGACGTCGATGGCCGGCCTCGCGGCCGAGGAGATGATCTTCGGCGAGCCGTCCACGGGGTCCGAGAACGACCTCGAGCGCGCGACGGAGATCGCACGCGACATGGTCGCGCGCTTCGGGATGAGCCCGCGGCTCGGCCGGGCGCGCCTGCTGGCGTCCGACGCGGAGGTCTACCTCGGCGGCGACACCGGGATGTCGCAGCTCTCCGACCCGACGCACACCGCGTTGGACGCGGAGATCGGCCGGATCCTCGCCGCGGCGGAGCACGAGGCGGCAAGGCTCATCGAAGCCAACCTCGACGTGCTCCACAGGATGGCCGAGCAGCTGAAGGAGCTCGAGACGCTCGAAGGCGTCCCGCTCCACCGGATACTGAAGGAGGTCAAGGAGGGCAAGCTCGAGATGAACGAGCTGTTCTCGACGGCCTCGACGAACGGGTCCAAGAACGGAGGGGCCGCCCGGCGGCCGCGCAAGGCGCCGGCGAAGACGACCTCCCCGGGCGACACGACCGAGGCCTAGCGTCCAGGAACCACCCAAACGGGCCATTGGCCCGGAGAAGCGGGACAAATAAGGTCAACCCGGCGCCCGTGCCTGCCGTTCTTCCTAATAACCGCTCGCCCAGGCGACCGGTTGGAACAGGAGAGGTGCGGGGGCCGGAGAACTACGAATCCAAGTCCCTTACAGTGATCGTTCCACCACGCTTCGAAGCCAAAGGACCCGTACCCGAGTGAGAAAAGCAGCTCGCACAGCTCTCGCCATCGTCGTCCTCCTGGGCGGACTAGCGCTGCTGCCCGCCCGCGGGTTCGAGGCGATCGCACAGCCCCTGTCGCAGCCGACCCCTCCGCTGCCCCCGATCCTGCCGGGCGGCGAGCCCGAGCCGTCCCCGAGCCCCACGGAGTCCGAGGAGCCCGGCGGTGGCGGTGGCGGCAACGAGCCCGGCGGTGGCGGCGGCCGTCCCGGTGGCGGCGGCGAAGAGGACCCGAAGGGCGAGGGCGGGGACGGCAAGGACGAGCCCGGCGACGGGAAGAAGAAGGACCGCAAGCCGGGCGAGGACGACCGCAAGGGTCTCGACGACAAGAAGAAGCGCAAGAACAAGAAGAAGAAGGACGACGACGAGGTCCTCCCGACCCCGTCGATCCCCGGCTCCTTCAACACCGAGGAGCTCCTCGCGACGGCCTCGAGGCTGCGCAGCCTCGGCCTCTCGGAGCACGAGCTCGCGAGCAAGG
>DASQDO010000231.1:0-4316 GCA_035634135.1 Actinomycetota bacterium | reverse complement strand
CTCAGCTCCTCGGCCATCGTGTTGAACGCCCGCGCGAGGTCGCCGACCTCGTCGCGGGACGTCGCCACGACGCGCCTGTCGTAGTCGCCGCGCGACATCGCGGTGGCGGCTGCGGCCATCTCCCGCAGCGGCGAGGTCATCCCGCGGGCGAGCAGCTGGACCATGCCCAGGGACAGGAACGCGGCGATCACGCCGCACACCCTGAGCGGGACCCCGGCCCGCACTCCCACGATGATCGTGACGACGGTCACGAATACGGCCGCCACGATCACGATGCCAAGCTTCGTCTTGATCGACGAGAACCGGTCGAGCGGCCTCACGGCGTTGAGACCTCGAGCGCGTAGCCGACGCCGTGGACGGTGCGGATGACCTCGCTGCCGAGCTTGCGCCGCAGGGACGCGACGTGCGTGTCCACCGTCCGGCCCCCGGCCGGGTCGTCGTACCCCCACACGTCGTTGAGGAGCTGGTCGCGCGTGAACACGAACCCCGGCTTGCCGGCGAAGCGGTGGAGCAGCTCGAACTCGATCGGCGTCAGGTGCAGCAGCGCCCCGGCCTTGTGGACGAGCCGCCGGCCGGTGTCGATCTCGATGTCACCGGCGCGCAGGGTCGCAGGCGGTGCCGCAGCAGAGCGCTCGACGCGCCGCAGCAGCGTCTTCACCCGCGCTACGAGCTCGCGCGGCGAGAACGGCTTCGTCACGTAGTCGTCCGCACCGACACCGAGCCCCACGAGGATGTCGGTCTCGTCGTTGCGCGCCGTCAGCATCAGCACCGGCACGTACCGCTCGGCCTGGATGCGCCGGCACACCTCGAGCCCGTCCATGCCGGGCAGCATCAGGTCGAGGACGACGAGGTCCGGGGTCTCCTTGCGGAAGCGCTCGATCCCGGCGAGCCCGTCGGGCGCGACGACGACGTCGAAACCCTCCTTCTCGAGGCGGGCTGCGACGGCGGCGGCGATCGTCTCTTCGTCTTCTATGACGAGGATGGTCTGGGGCACGGTGGGGCCAGTGTAGGAAGATGTTGTTCGGGAGTGACCGAGACGATATGGAGATCGTGTGAGGGTTCGAAAGGCAGTCATCCCCGCCGCCGGGCTCGGGACGAGGCTCCTTCCGGCGAGCAAGTCGCTGCCGAAGGAGATGATCCCGCTCGTCGACCGGCCGGGCATCCAGTACGTCGTCGAGGAATGCGCCCGCGCCGGGATACGCGACGTGCTCGTGATCACCAGCCGGGGCAAGGCCACGATGGAGGACCACTTCGACCGCTCGCTCGAGCTCGAGGAACGGCTCGAGAAGTCGGGCAAGCGTGACGAGCTCGAAGAGGTGCGCGGGGTCGCGGACCTCGCGAACGTCCACTACGTCCGGCAGAAGGAGGCCCTCGGGCTCGGGCACGCGGTCGCGGCCGCGCGGTCATTCGTCGGCGACGAGGCGTTCGCAGTGCTGCTCCCCGACGAGATCGTCCCGGCGCCGCTGGGCGACGAGCCCCCACTCCTCGAGCGGATGATCGACGTCCACGAGCGCGACGGCGTCAGCGTGATCGCGGTGCGGCGGGTGCCGCCCGACCGTGTCTCGGCCTACGGGATCGTGGCCCCCGAGGGCGAGATGAAGGACGACTTCGTGCCGATCTCCGACGTGATCGAGAAGCCCGCCGCGGCCGACGCGCCCTCGGACCTCGGCGCGGTCGGTCGCTACCTGCTCGCGCCCGAGGTGTTCGACGCGCTCGACGCGGCCGCTCCGAGCGTCGGCGGCGAGATCCAGCTCGCCGACGGGATCAGTGCGCTGATGGGCTCGCCCGGCGTGTACGCGTACCTCCACCGGGGGCCGATCTACGACGTCGGCAAGAAGCTCGACTACGTCAAGGGGACGATCCAGCTAGCGCTACGCCGCGACGACGTGGGCCCGGCGCTGAAGGACTGGCTGCGCGAGCTGCTGGCCGAGTAGCGGTTCGCCGAGCCGGTCGTTAGGAATACGCCGGGGGGCCGGCGCGGTTCGAAGCTAGGCCGCGCCGTTCTTCGGCCGCTTGAGGTAGGCCGTCGTCCCCGTTGCGTTGCTCTCGAGCACCTGGACGAGCTCCCAGCCCTCCTCGCCCCACTGGTTGAGGATCTCCTGGAGCGCATGAGAGATGAGGGGCACCGTCGCGTACTCCCACTTCTGCATTCGCCGTCTCCTCCGATATAGGTGTGGTGTGCGCCGCAGCCCGCTTCGAGGCGGCGGCTTAACCTACTTCAGTGCCGGTCGGCCTCGTTGTACCCAGGACCGGGCTCGTCATCGCCGAGAGCGTGCGCTGGGCGCGGTCTCCGCGGCAGCGAGCGAAGGGTCTTCTCGCCACCGAGCTGGGGCCCGGTGAGGCGCTGGTGATCGAGCCCGCCCGCCAGGTCCACACGTTCGGGATGGCCTACCCGATCGACGTCTGCTTCTGCGACGCGGGATGGAACGTCCTCCACGTCGTGACGCCGCTGAGGCCGCGGCGCGTCACACGGTGGGTCTTCCGGGCGCGCTACGCGGTCGAGGCGCCGGCGGGCGTCCTCGAAGGGGTGCGGCCCGGCGATCAGCTCTCGCTCAGCGAGCGGTAGGCGCCGTCGTAGTAGACGAGCGGGTCGCCGCCGGGCGCCGAGACCGCGGTGACCTCTCCGAGCACCACCTCGTGGTCGCCGGCCTCGAACACGCGGTAGGTCGCGCACTCGAGGACCGCGATCGCATCGTCGAGCACGGGGGCCCCGTTTGCGCCCCTGCGGTGCGACACCGACTCGAACGGCTTGAGGCCCGGACGCGCGAACGCAACCGATACCTGCTGCTGGTCGCCGCGCAGGACGTTGACGGCGAACGTCTTCGTCTCGGACACGAGCTCCAGCGTGCGCGACGACTTGTCGAGGCATACGAGCACCAGCGGGGGAACGAGCGAGACCGACGCGAACGACGACGCGGTCATCCCGTGGAGCTCGTCGCCGGATGCGACGGTGACGATCGTGACGCCGGACGCGAACCTCCTCAGCGCGCTTCGGAACGCGTCGGGCGAGACCGGCATGTCAGCGGGGTATCTCGTCGAACCCGGTGTCGAAGGTCTCGTACGGGAGGAACATCCAGTAGCCGGGGCTCTCGCCCAGGCGTTCGGTGAGGAAGCGCAGGGCCTCGACGCGCGGCCCCCCCGACGAACCCGCGACCCGCACCGCGCCCCGCCGCTCGAGCTCGTCGATCAGGTCCTGGGTCGGGTGCCCCTCGATCTCCACGCGCCGAGTCTATTCGGCGTCCCCGCGGCCTCTCGACGGATACGTCTCGCGCGCGGCGGTGAACACGGCGGTCGACGCGCATGCGAGGAACACGACAGCGGCCCCCACGACGACTGCGATCGCGGCGCGGCGGGGGCCGGACGGGAGCCCGATCCCGATCGACAGGAACAGCACGACGATCCCGACGAGCGCGGACAGCGACATGCCGGTCACCGCGAGGCCGTGGAGACCCGAAGGGCGCGCGGGCGGTGGGTCGGGCGGGGGCTCGACCCCGAGCGGGACCACCTGGTCGTCGCTCAGCGCGCGAACCCTTCGATCCACGACACGAGCGTCCGGGCCGCGGTCCCCGTGCCGCCCTTCGAGATCTCGGCCGACGGCCCCTCGGCGCGGGCGGCACCGGCGATGTCGAGGTGCGCCCACTTGATCCCTTTGCCGACGAACTGCTGGAGGAACACCGCGGCGACGATCGCGCCGCCCCAGCGCGCGCCGCTGATGTTCTTGAGGTCGGCTACGTCGGACTCGATGTCGCCGGCATAGTCGGCGAACAACGGCATGCGCCACAGCCGTTCGCCCTCCTGGGCGCCGGCGTCGATCAGCCGTTGCGCGAGGTCGTCGTCGTTCGAGAAACAGCCCGCGGCGCGCGTCCCGAGCGCGACCATGATCGCCCCCGTCAAGGTAGCGACGTCGACGATCGCGTCGGGTTCTTGCTCGCTCGCGAACGCGAGTGCGTCGGCGAGCACGAGCCGCCCCTCCGCATCGGTGTTGAGCACCTCGACGGTCGTGCCCCCGTAGTGGCGGATGACGTCGCCCGGCTTGATCGCTCCGCCGCCGGGCATGTTCTCGGTCGCCGGCACGAGCCCGAGCACCTCGACGTTCGGACGGATGCGGCCGACCGCGCCCATCGCACCGATCACGGCGGCGGCCCCCGACATGTCGGTCTTCATCGTCTCCATGCTCTTCGCGTCCTTCAGCGAGAGCCCGCCGGAGTCGTACGTGATCCCCTTGCCGACGAGCGCGACCTTCGCGGTCGCGTTGTCGGGGCGGTAGTGGAGCTGGATGAAGCGCGGAGGCTGCGCCGAGCCCTGCGCGACGCCGA
>DASQDO010000230.1:0-2306 GCA_035634135.1 Actinomycetota bacterium | reverse complement strand
TCGGCGACCATTCGGTGGCGATCGAGGACCAGATGGACGTGGAGTCGACGGCCGCCGCGCTCGAGCGTGCCATCGACATGCCGCGTGCCGAGCGGCGCGAACGCGCCGCGGCCTTGCGCGAGCTCTCGACCGCACGCAAGCCCGAGGACTGGATCAACGCGCAGCTCGACGACCTGGAAGCCGTGCAGGCAGGCCGCGAGCCGCTGTCGCCGCCGGCCCCGGCCCCCGGCCGCTAGGGCAGGAGCTTTCCGAGGAGCTCGGTCGCCCCGGGCGGGCCGTCGACGACCACGTCCGCTCGCTCCAGCAGCTCCGGGGGGGCCTCGTCCGAGTCCACGGCTATCCGCAGCGTCGCGGCCCCCGCCCCGGCGAGCTCGTCCAGCGCGTCGAAGCCGGGAAGGTCGACGCGGTCGTCTCCTGCGAACGCGACGGCCTCCAGCCCGGCCGCGCGTTCGCGCACGACCGCGGCCTTCGTGAACTCCGCCGGCGGACGGAGCTCGTAAGCGAGCCGCCCTCCCGCGCGGGTCAAGCCGTACCGAGCCGCCAGCTCGTCCGCGATCTCGTCGAGGACCACGCGGGCGCGCTCGACGTCACGGGCGTTGCGGAAGTGGAGGCCGAGCATGACTTCCTTGTCCTCGAGGATGACCCCTTCAAGGTCGACGTCGGCCAGCGCCTTCGCCGCGGCTTCGTGCACCTCCCCCATCAGCTCGGCGAACGGAGCGGCGAGCGGTGACAGCCGCACGTCGCCGGCCGTCGCCCGCTGTGCCCCGTGGACGCCCCAGATCTCGATCTCCGGGCCCAGCCACTCGACGAGCTGGTGGGCCGAGCGTCCCGACACGATCGCGACGACCGCATAGGCCGCGGCCAGCGCCCGCAGGACGTCGGCGGCACCTTCCGCCGGGCGCGCGTCGGAGGGCACGTGGACTATCTCGGACAACGTGCCGTCGAAGTCGAGGAAGATGCCGGCCCGTTCCGGTCGCTCGCGGAAGGGACGCAAGAGGTCGTCTGACACCGCTTTGCAGCGTACCGGCCACTAGACTGCCGCCCATGCCCCGCCGGCTCCGCGCGCTGCCGTTGCTGCTCCTTTCCCTCGCGGCCTGCCGGCCCGACACCGTCGACCTCGCGTACCGCTTCCCGGAGGACGAGCGGCAGTACCGCCTCGAGGCCGAGATCTCGAGCGAGTGGGACGTCGGCCAGCCCGGCGGAGGCTCGTGCCGCGTCGTGCTCGACGTGTCGGAGAACGTGCGAGAGCAGGACGGCGACACCGCGGTCGTCGAGGTCGAGATGTCGCCCGTCGACGTCCAGGAAGACGGGCTCGGCTGCCCGCGGGGGGGTGGCTTCGCGCTCCGGATCGACACGAACGGCCGCGTGCTCGACGTCCTCGAGGTGGACGGCGTCGACGCGGCCGACCTCGCGCAGGAAGAGGAGGCCTTCATCGGGACCTACCGGCCGACCCTTCCGGGCGAGCCGGTCGGTCTCGGCGACACCTGGGAGTCGGAGCTGGAGCCGGAGGTGGGCTCGCTCGCGCAGCTCGCGACGGAGGGCGCGCTCGAATCGCTCTACATGGACGACGGGGGCCCCGTTGCGGAGCTGTCGTACTCGGGCTCCGGCCCCCTCGAATGGCAGACGCAGCTGCCGCAGGGGACCGCAGGGCTCGGCGGCACGGCCACGACCCGGGCCACGGCGAAGTTCGACGTCGACCGCGGGGTCCTGGTGGCCGCGTCGTCAACCCTGCGTGGGGACTTCGACGTGCGGGTCCTGCCTCCGGCGGGCGGAGGGACGCCGGTCACCGGGACGCTGAGCCTGGACCTGGAGCTGACGGTCTCGGCGCGCTAGCCCTCGACGGCGCCGACGACGACGTGCAGACTGACCGTCGTCGAGAGGTTCTCGGGCTTGACCTGTGCCGTCCAGCCGAACCGGTCGGCCAGGCGCTGCGCCGCCTCCTTTGCCTCCTCGGTCGACCAGAAAACGGTCGTCGCCTCGTAACGGGACGACGCGGACTCGACCGCGACGACGGTGAAGCCCAGCTTCGAGAGCTTGTCCGCCATCCGGTCGTCGGCGTCGGCCACGTCGGTCGCGTTCAGGACCTGGACCGTGATGCCCTCGGTGATCAGCGGCTCGGTCTCTTCCTTCGGCTCGGGCGTCGGCTTCGGCGTCGACTCGGGCTTGGGGGTCTCGGAGGGCTCTTCGGGCTTCGCGGTCTCGGGCTCGGGCGTCGGCTCGGGCTTGTCGGTGGGCTCCGGCGTCGCCGTCGCCACGGCCCCCGCGGGCGTCGAGTCGCCCCTCGCCCCGCTGACGGCCTCGACCGC
>DASQDO010000229.1:0-6880 GCA_035634135.1 Actinomycetota bacterium | reverse complement strand
CGAGGGCGGCGTCGCGGTGCTCGTGCGCGCCGTCGCGCATGCGATGGAGACCGTCAACGCACACGCACCCGAGCACCTCCAGCTGTGCTTCACGGGAGCGCTCGACGCCCTCGACGACGTGCGCAACGCGGGCTCGGTCTTCGTCGGCGCCTACTCGCCGGTCGCGATCGGCGACTACGTCGGCGGGACGAACCACGTCCTTCCGAGTGGCGGCGCGGCGCGCTGGGCGTCGGGCCTGGGCGCCGCCGACTTCGTCAAGCGCATCTACGTGTCGGCGCTCGAACCGGGTGCGCTCGAACGCCTCGCACCGCACGTCGAGGCGCTCGCGGAGGCAGAAGGTCTCAGCGGTCACGCGAGGTCCGTCCGGGTCCGCCTCGACCAGCGCCGGGGCCTCGGCTAGACGTGCTCCCTCTCAGACCGGACCTCGAAGACGTCGAGCCCTACGTCTCCCCGCAGCTCCCCGCGCGCGTCCGTCTCAACACGAACGAGTCGCCGTACGCGCCACCCCGCACGCTGACCGACGCGCTGTTGCGCGAGGTCGAGGGCATGAGCCTCAACCGCTACCCCGACCGCGACGCGCGCCGGCTGGTCGACGCGCTGGCCGCGAAGTGGGACTGGCCGGCCGAAGGGATCTGGGTCGCGAATGGCTCGAACGAGGTCTTCATGCATCTGTTCCTCGCGTACGGGGGGCCGGGCCGGACGTCGCTGACGTTCGAGCCGACGTACAGCCTCCACTCGCTGATCCCGCGCCTCGCGCTGACGGAGGTGGCGCAGCTTCCGCGCGACGACTCGTTCGCAGTCGACGTTGCTGCCGCTTCGGATTGGATCGAGGAGAACCGGCCGGCGGTCGCGATCGTCTGCTCGCCGAACAACCCGACGGGCAACTCGACCCCCCTGGACGTCGTCGCCGCGCTCTGCGATGCCGCGCCGGGACTGGTCGTCGTCGACGAGGCCTACGGCGAGTTCGCGCCGGACGGCACGAGCGCCATCGCGCTGCTGCGCGAGCACGACAACCTCGTCGTCGTCCGGACGTTCTCGAAGGCGTGGCGCCTCGCGGGGGTGCGGATCGGCTACCTCCTCGGAGCGCCGGAGCTCGTGTCGGCGATGGCGGTAGCGCGGCTCCCGTACCACCTGTCGACGCTGTCGCAGGCGGTGGGGATCGCGGCGCTCGAAGCCGAGGACGAGACGCTGGAGGCCGTGGGCGAGATCGTGGCGGAGCGGGATCGCATCGCAGCGGGCCTGGCCGACCTCGGCCTGCGCGTGATGCCGTCGGACGCGAGCTTCGTGCTGTTCGAGGTCCCGGACACGGCCGCCACCTGGAGGGCCTTGTACGAGCGAGGCGTGCTCGTGCGGTCGTACGAACGGTCGGCGGTGCTCGGCTCGTTCCTGCGCGTCACGGTCGGGCTGTCGGACGAGAACGACGACTTCCTCCGTACCCTCGAGGAGGTCATGGCGTGACGAGGTCGGGGAGCGTGAAGCGCGAGACGAACGAGACGTCGATCTCAGTCGAGCTCGACCTCGACGGCGGCGAGGTCTCCGTCTCGACGGGCGTCCCGTTCATCGACCACAGGCTCGACCAGGTCGGACGTCACGCACGCTTTGGTCTGCACATCGAGGCACGCGGGGACCTAGAGGTGGACGCGCATCACACCGTCGAGGACACCGGCATCTGCATCGGCGAGGCCCTCGCTCAGGCCCTCGCCGACAAGGCCGGGATCGCGCGCTACGGCGACGCCACGGTGCCGATGGAGGAGGCGCTCGCGCAGATCGCGCTCGACCTCTCCGGGAGGCCGTTGCTCGTCTACGACGCGCCGATGCCCGCGGAGACGATCGGGCAGTACGAGTCGGTTCTCACCGAGGAGTTCCTCCAGGCCCTGTGCCGCAGCGGCGGGATCAACATGCACGTCCGTTTGCTCGCGGGACGCAACGCGCACCACGCGACCGAGGCGATCTTCAAGTGCCTGGCCCGGGCCCTCGCCTCCGCCGTCACGGTCGACCCGCGCGGCGGCATCCCGTCGACCAAGGGGACGCTCGCCTGAACGTCGCCCTGGTGGACCACGGGATGGGGAACCTCCGCAGCGTCGCCAAGGCGCTGGAAGCTGCGGGCGCGGAGGTACGGCTCACCGCGTCCCCGTCCGACGCTGCTTCTGCCGACGCCTTGTGCGTGCCCGGGCAGGGAATCTTCGGCCGCTGCATGACCGCGCTCGGCTCGAACGGGTTCGACGACCTCGTGCGGGAGTGGACGGGGGCCGGACGACCGTTCCTCGGGATCTGCCTCGGCATGCAGGTGCTGTTCGAGTCGAGCGAGGAGGGCGGCGTCCCCGGCCTCGGCCTCCTCCCCGGCGAGGTGAGGAGGCTCCCGGACCGGGTCACGGTCCCGCACATCGGCTGGAACACGGTGGGGACCACCTATTACTACTTCGACCACTCCTTTGCAGTGTTCCCCGGCGACGAGGCGATCGTCGCCGGATGGGCCGAGCACGGCGACCGCTTCGCGGCGACGGTCCGGGCCGGATCGATCCTCGGCGTCCAGTTCCACCCGGAGAAGTCCGGCCGCGACGGGATCGCGTTGCTGCGCGAGTGGGTAGAGGAGGCGGCGTGAGCTTCACGGTGTTCCCCGCGGTCGACATATCGCAGGGCAAGTGTGTCCGGCTCCTGCAGGGGCGGTTCGGGACCGAGACCGTCTACTCCGACGACCCGGTCAAGGTCGCGCTGGGCTTCTGCGCGGCGGGGGCGAGGTGGCTGCACATCGTCGACCTCGACGGAGCCAAGACGGGCGTGCGCGAAAACCGGGAGCTCGTGCTCGAGGTCGTCCGCCGGGCGGCCTGCCCGGTCCAGGCCGGAGGGGGCATGCGCACGCTCGACGACGTCGAGGAGGTGATCGCGGCCGGCGCGAACCGTGCGGTGCTCGGGACGGTGGCGCTGGAGGATCCCGAGGCCGCCGCCAAGGCGTGCAAGACGTACGGCGAGCGCATAGCGGTGTCGCTCGACGCCCGCGGGGGCGAGCTTGCGACGCACGGCTGGACCGTCGGAACCGGCGTGCCGGTGCTCGAAGCGGTGAAGGCCTTCCAGGACGCCGGCGTGTCGCTGTTCGTCTACACGGACGTGACGAGGGACGGGACGATGACGGGCCCGGACGTAGAGGGCCTCCGCCGCCTGACCGAAGCCACGTCACTGCCGGTGGTCGCCTCGGGCGGCGTGTCTTCCCTCGAAGACCTGCGCACGGTGGCCCGCCTGAAGCCGGACGGAGTAGCCGGCGCAGTAGTGGGCCGGGCCCTATACGAGGGCAAGTTCGGGGTGGGCGAAGCGAACTACGCAGCCGACGAAGCCGCGGCAGGCCGCTCCGAGCCCCCGCTCCGCGAACGCTGACCGACGCGGCCCCCTCGCGTGCGCAGTCAGTTGCGGAATGCGCAACCTGGTGCGCACGCGGCGGGCGGAGGGCTCAGCGGCCGCTGCGCGGGCTCCCGCACGGGCCGAACTCGAACCCCTGGACGCCGAACCACGTCGACGCCACCTCGGGCGGGATCCGCTCTCCCGCCATCTGGAGGCCCAGGGCGACGACGACCTTGTCCGGCCACCTGCCCGTCCACTCGTACACGTAGGCGCCGTCGTCGGCCGCGACCCGGACCTTCCCGGGCGCGGACACGAACTCGTTCTCGACCGTCCCGGGCACGAGCGCTGCCCCCTCCGCGTCGACGTCCAGCCGGGTGACGGCGGGCGCGGCGCGGCGGACGCGAGCGCTCTGCGCCGGTGCGGCCGAAACGAGGCGCGCGCTGTCGGGGAGGCCCAGGCCGAAGACCATGTTGGTGGCGCACGAGCCGGGCGGCGGGGTCATCTCGAGTTGGACCCACTCAGCCCGGTAGTCCTCGGTGAGGTTGGTCTCGGCCGGGGCGAGGTTCAACCACCACGAGCACTCCTGCGTGCGCATGCCTCGGAACTCGTCTTCGTGGCAGCTCGGCTCCGGCCCGAACAGCGGCCCCGATACCGTCGGGGGGTCCGAGGCGTCCTCGCTCGCGACCGCGGGGGCCGCGGGCATGGCGATGACCAGCAAGAGCACAACGAGAAAACGCGTCCGCACGGGGGAGTCATTCGCCATGCAGCGCCCCGGGACCTTCCCGGAGCCGTGGGCCGACGCCGACGGACCTGTGAGGAGAAATGGCCGCATAGCGTCCGTTTTTCCTCACAGGTCGCTCCCGTAGGCTCCCGCGATGCTCGCCAAGCGGGTCGTTCCCTGTCTCGACGTCGACCATGGCCGCGTCGTCAAGGGCGTCCGGTTCCGCCAGCTCCGTGACGCCGGCGATCCCGTCGAGCTGGCGGCCCGCTACGACGCCGAGGGCGCCGACGAGCTCGTCTACCTCGACATCACCGCTTCCAGCGAGGGCCGGAACCTCATCCTCGACATCGCCGCCCGCACCGCCGAGACCCTCTTCATCCCGCTTACGATCGGTGGCGGCGTGCGCTCGGTCGACGACGTCCGCAAGCTCCTGCGCGCCGGGGCCGACAAGGTCGCGATCAACACCGCGGCCCTCGACGATCCGCTGCTGCTCCGCCGGGCTGCGGACGAGTTCGGCTCCCAGGCCGTCGTCGTCGCGATCGACGCCCGGCGTGACCCAAAGAACAAGAGCTGGACGGTCTTCGCGGAAGGCGGCCGCCGGGACACCGGCAAGGACGCCGTCGCCTGGGCCGAGCAGGCCACGACCGAGTACGGGGCCGGCGAGATCCTCCTCACCTCGATGGACGCCGACGGCACCACGAACGGCTACGACCTCGACCTCACGAGAGCCGTGGCGAGCGCGACCCCCGTCCCCGTCATCGCATCCGGCGGCGCCGGCCAACCGGGCCACCTCGCCGACGCGCTCGACCCGGCCAAGGGGAACGCCGACGCGGCCCTCGCCGCCTCGGTCTTCCACTTCGGCACGTTCTCCGTCGACGACGCCAAGCGGGCGATAGCTGAGCGAGGGCTCCCCGTTAGGATCGCCGCCCGATGACGACCTACCTGATCTACGACGACACCCTGCGGAGCCCGGAGCTCCGGCACGAGATCGCCGAGCCCCTCGGCGACCCCGTCGTCTTCATCGAGCACGAGGGCAAACGCATCGTCGTAGCCGGGGTGTTCGAGGTCCCCATGCTGTCGCGGCGCGAGGACGTGGTCGACGAGGTCTGGGACTTCGAGGAGCTCGGGCGCAGGGACCTCATCTCGGACAAGGACTTCCCCGAGATCCACATCGGGCCCGAGATCGTCGCCCGCGCCGTCAAGCGCGTCGGCGCCGACAAGGTGTGCGTCCCGGCCACGTTCTGGGCCCTCGCGGCCGACTATCTGCGCGACCAGGGCATCGACGTCGTCGTCGACCCGGACGAGTGGGCCCGCCGCCGGCGTCGCAAGACGCCGTGGGAGCTCGAAGGGATCGAGCGCGCTCAGAGAGCGACCGAGACCGCGATGCTGACCGCGGCCCGCATGCTGCGCGACGCCGAGCCTGCGCCGGAGAACCGGCTCCGCTTCGAGGGCGAGATCCTCACCGCGGAGTGGATCCGCGAGGTCATGAGCGCGGAGCTGCTCGCGCAGGGGGCCGAGAGCGAGGAGATCCTCGTGCACTCGGGCGACGCCTGCCTGAGCGGACACGACCCCGGCACCGGCCCGATCCTCCAGGACCAGACGTGCATCATCGACTGCTTCCCGCGCGACCGCAGGTCCGGCGCGTACACGGACATGACGCGCACGTTCGTGCCCGGGCGCCCCTCGGACGACGTCGTCAAGCTGCACGGCCACGTCCGCAAGGCCCTCGAGGTCGCGTACGAGCACGTCAAGCCGGGCTCGGCCGTCGCGCACGCGAAGGTCGTCGAGTACTTCCACTCGAAGGGGTTCCCGACGCTCGACCACCACCAGGGCCCCGGCCACCCCGAGCGCGGCTTCAACCACGGACTCGGCCACGGCGTCGGGCTCCAGGTCCACGAACGGCCGTGGCTGAGCCGCCGGCCCGACACTCTCGCCGTCGGTGACGTCGTCGCGATCGAGCCCGGCCTCTACTTCGAGGGCATCGGCGGCGTCCGTCTCGAGGACACGGTCCTCGTCACCGAGTCCGGCTTCGAGCACTTCACGGACCCGTTCCCCTACGACCTCCAGCCCTGACGGTGAGGCCCGAGGACGTCGTGTTCGACGACCGGGGCCTCGCGCCGGTTATCGTCCAGGACGCCACCAGCAAGGACGTGCTGATGCTCGCGTGGGTCGACGCCGAGGCCGTGCGCCGCACGCTCGACACCGGCACGACGTGGTTCTGGAGCAGGTCGCGCCGCGAGTACTGGAACAAGGGGGCCACCTCCGGGAACACGCAGAAGGTCGTCGAGGTGCGCTACGACTGCGACGCGGACGCCGTGCTGATGCTCGTCGAGCCCGCCGGGCCCGCGTGCCACACCGGCGAGGACACCTGCTTCTACCGGAGCTTCTGACGCGATGGTGCACAGGCCCGACCGGGCGGAGTTCGCGCGGCTGCTCGAAGACAACGTCATCGTCCCCGTGTGGCGGGAGGTGCTGGCCGACGCGCTGACGCCGGTCGGCGCGTTCCTGCGGCTCGACCCGCGCCCCCACGGCTTCCTGTTGGAGAGCGTCGAGGGCGGCGAGCGCTGGGCCCGCTACTCCTTCATCGGAGGCGACGCGTTCGGCGTGGTGACGGCGAAGGACGGATCCGTCTCGCTGGAAGGCCACGCGCCGGTCGCGCCGGAGCAAGGAGAGGCACCGCTCGCGTACGTCGGTCGCCTGCTCGAAGCGTGCCGCGCTCCGGCGTTGGAAGGCCTCCCGCCTCTGCACGGCGGAGCAGTCGGCTTCGTCGGCTCCGACTGCGTACGCGAGCTAGAGCGGCTGCCGGACGTGCCCGAGGACGACCTC
>DASQDO010000228.1:0-1880 GCA_035634135.1 Actinomycetota bacterium | reverse complement strand
TCGAAGTCCTTCGGGTCGACGGTGCCACCGGGCTCTCGGCCCTTGAGGTTGACCGAGACCCCCTCGCCGGTCGAGACGACGCTCGTGTAGGCCTTGGTCTTGCTCCACTCGATCGGCGACGCCGGGATCGAGATGCGGCCGTGCAGCTTCAAGATGTCGTAGATCCGGCGCGCGATGCGGCGGCCCGGCCCCCAGCGGATGTGGTTGAACGCGAACGAGCCGCGGCCGAACTCGAGGTAGCCGAGGTGCTGGAGCACGCGGTCCATCGTCACCGCGCGCGTGCACGCCTGGTGGCCGTGGTCCGACATGAAGATCACGAGGTCGTCGTCGTTCGTCCGCTCGAGCAGCTTCGCGAGACCGTCGTCGAGCTGCTGGTACACCGCGCGGCACTGCTTCGCGACGCCCGTGTCCTTCATCTCGGGGTACGCGGGGTGCTCCGGGTGGATGTACTCCATCAAGCAGTGCTGGATGCGGTCGGTCGAGACGTAGACGAGCACGCCGAAGTCCCAGTCGGTCGTGTCCATCAGGTACTCGAACGACTTCTGCCGCTTGGCCGTGATCTCGGCGCACTCCTCGAGGAACGCCTCGGGCCGGTTGCGGTAGGTCGTCCAGCTCATCCCGTTGACCGGGAACGGGGCGTTGCGGTCGAGCTCCTGCTGCAGCTCGACGGGATGCGTGTACGAACGGCTCGCCGGCAACACGCCGCCGCCGATCACCTTCCCCTTGATCATCGGGGGCGGGAACGTCAGCGGGATGTTGATCGCGAGCGACGTCTTGTCCGCGTCGGTGAAGTCCTCGAAGATCGTCCGGTTCTTGATGGACTTGTACGTGACGGGAAGGCGCTTGGTCGCCCCCGGCTTGTGCTCGAGGATGTCGAACACCGCGTGGCCCGCGGGGTTGAGGCCGGTCATGAACGACGGCCACGCGCACCACGAGTGCGACGGCACCGTCGACAGGCAGTCGCCGTAGGCCCCCCTGTCGATCAGGGCCTTCAGGTTCGGCAGCTCGCCGGAGTCGAGCATCGGCTGGAGGATCTTCCAGTCGACGCCGTCCCATCCGATGATCAGAACTCGCTTGGGCACTCGTCTCACTTCCTGTGGAGTCGGGTGGGGCGGGCCGAACCCGCGGCCCGTCCGGATGATTAGGGTGTGGGACCCCTAGGCCTGGGAGGTTAGCAGCCGAATGCGTCGAGCCTGCGTCGTCTCTCTCGTCGCGGGCCTCGTGTGGCTGCTCGGCGGCGGGGCCGCGCAGGCGAAGGAGTTCACCCTTCCCGCAGCCGAAGTGCACGTGAAGGTCCGTGCCGACGGGTCCGTCCGGGTCACCGAGCACATCACCTACTCGTTCGACGGCTCGTTCCGGGGGGGCTTCCGCGAGATCCCGCTGCGGCCGGGCGAGCAGCTCGTCGACGCGCAGGTCTCGGAAGGCGGCGAGGCGTACGCGCCGGGCGCGCCGGCATCGATCGGGAGCTCGGGCTCACCGGGGACGTTCGGCACCGCTGACACCGGGACGGGCGTGCGGATCGTGTGGCACTACGACGCCACCGACGAGGAGCGCACGTTCACGATCGAGTACACGCTGGTCGGGCTCGCCGAGGCGTGGGACGACGTCGTCGACGTCTACCTGCAGGTGTGGGGCGACGAGTGGGACGTCGAGCTCGAGCGCTTGAGCGGCCGCGTGATCGTGCCGGGCGCTCAGGAGGACAGCGTGCGCGTATGGGGGCACGCCGCCGGGGTCGACGGTGCGACCGCACTGCTCGACGGGGGCCGCGGCGCGTCGTTCGTGGCGGAGCACGTGCCGCCCGGGCAGTTCGTCGAGGTGCGCGTCGTGTTCCCGCGCAGCCGGCTTGCGTCGACGGACGGGGCGAAGCTCCGGTCCGGACA
>DASQDO010000227.1:0-2167 GCA_035634135.1 Actinomycetota bacterium | reverse complement strand
AGGAGATCGCCGACATGCTCGGCCGCCACGTGAAGTCGATCGACAACGCGCTCCAGAGGATCAAGCGCAAGCTCGAGCACCACCTCGCCGAAGCCCAAGTCTGAACTCCCCGCGGGGTACCCTCGGCGACAAAGCGTTGCGATGGAGTAGCTCAGTTGGTAGAGCAGCCGCCTTGTAAGCGGCAGGTCGCAGGTTCGACTCCTGTCTCCAGCTCGTGGTCATGGAAGGGACGACTAGCCCGCTCGAGACTCCCGGCGACACCGCCTGGGAGACCGCGCTCGCGCAGCTCGACGAGGCCGCGGAGCTCATGGGCCTCGCGCCGGGCGTCCACGTCACTCTCCGGAACCCGAAGCGCGCGCTGATCGTGTCAGTCCCGTTCCGCATGGACGACGGCTCGACCCGCGTCTACCAGGGCTACCGCGTCCACCACAACGTAACGCGCGGCCCCGCCAAGGGCGGGATCCGCTATCACCCGGACGTAGGCCTCGGCGAGGTCAAGGCGCTCGCGATGTGGATGACGTGGAAGTGCGCGATCGCCGGCATCCCGTTCGGCGGCGCGAAGGGCGGCGTCGCGGTCGACCCGCGCACGCTGAGCCGCGGCGAGCTCGAGCGCATGACGCGCCGCTACGCGTCGGAGATCCTCCCGCTGATCGGCCCCGAGCGCGACATCCCGGCCCCCGACATGAACACGAACGAAGAGATCATGTCGTGGATCATGGACACGTACTCCCAGAACAAGGGGTACTCGGTCCCCGGCGTGGTCACGGGCAAGCCGGTAGCGATCGGCGGTTCGAAGGGCCGCGGCGGCGCGACGTCGCGCGGCGTGATGTTCATGATCTTCTCGACGCTGAAGGCCCTGGGCATCGCGCCGGAGGAGGTCACGGTCGCGATCCAGGGATACGGGAAGGTCGGCGGGTTCGCGGCCCAGCTGCTGCACGACGCGGGCTGCCGCGTCGTCGCCGTGTCGGACGTCGACGGCGGGCTCTACCGCGAGCGCGGCCTCGACCCCGAGGCGATCAACCGCCACAAGCAGGAGGCCGGGACGGTGGCGGGCTTCCCCGGGGCCGACGCCATCACGAACGACGAGCTGCTCGAGATCGACTGCGACGTGCTCGTGCCCGCCGCGATCGAGGGCGTGATCACGGTGAAGAACGCGGACCAGGTGCGGGCCAAGATCGTGTGCGAGGCGGCCAACGGCCCCGTCACGTTCGAGGGCGACAAGATCCTGAACGACAAGGGCATCTTCGTGATCCCCGACATCCTGGCGAACTCCGGCGGCGTGACGGTCTCGTACTTCGAGTGGGTCCAGGACATCCAGGCGTACTTCTGGAGCGAAGAGGACGTGAACGACCGTCTCCGCCAGATCATGGAGAAGTCGTTCGACGAGGTCTACGCGCTCGCCCAGGCGAAGGACCTGACGATGCGTCAGGCGGCGCACTGGATCGGCGTCGGCCGCGTGGCCGAGGCGCACCTGACGCGCGGTCTCTTCCCCTAGAAAAGAAAAGACCCTCCCGATTCGGGAGGGCCCATCTCGTCGTTCGCGCGCTACGGACAGGTGTAGGTCGTGTAGCTACGGTCCACGTAGGCCACGCGCAGCGTGTAGCACGTCGTGATCGCGGCGTTCGTGGGGACGGACCCGGTACCTGCGAGCACCGCGACCGGCCCGGGCACCTCGTCCGAGACGCTCGCGTAGACGCGGTCGTTCGCGACGACGCTGCAGGTCAGCTCGACGCCGATCGCCCCGGCGGGGGCCGTGTATGCGCCCGCGATGGCGACTTCCTCCCAGCCGGGCCTGAGGAAGGTCCCGACCCCGGTCTTGACGGCTCTGCACGGGCCGAGCGCGGCCCCCGCTGGCGCCGCCGGGACGACCGAGATCCCGATCGCCGCCACGGTGGCGACCAGCGCGACCTTGGATGTGCGGATCATGCTCGCTCCTCTCCTCACGGGCAGGTGTCGTTGTAGGACACGGTCCCGTCCAGGTACTTGATCTTGATCTCGTGGCACGAGGTCAGCCCGGCGCCGTAGACGGCCTGCACGTCGCCCAGCACGGCTACCGGGCCGGTGAGCGGGTCGGCGACCCGGGCGACCGTGCCGCCGTTGCGGACGACTCCGCACGTGAGCGCGACGTCGACCGCGGTGTTCGGCCCCCTGTAGGCGCCGGCGATGG
>DASQDO010000226.1:0-2558 GCA_035634135.1 Actinomycetota bacterium | reverse complement strand
TGATCCGGGTCGAGGAGGCCGACGGCTTCGTGCACATCGTGATCGAGGACGACGGGAAGGGCTACGACCCCGCCACCTCGGTCGACGACGACGAGCATCACGGGATGTGGCTGATGAGAGAGCGGGCTGAACGCGTCGGTGGGCGCATCGAGCTGGACACGCTGCCGGGCCGCGGCACGCGCGTCGAGGCCGTGCTGCCGGGCGGGGTCGCGCGATGACGCTCGATGCGAGCGCGTCCCCCGGCCGGCCCGCGCTCAAGACGTTGATCGCCGAGGACCACACGCTCGTGTCGCAGGGCCTCGAGGTCATGCTCTCGATGGCCGACGGCGTCGACCTCGTAGGCGTCGTGGCGACCGGCGAAGCGGCGGTGGAAAGAGCCGAACGCGAGGAGGTCGACGTGATCCTCATGGACGTCAACCTCGGCAAGGCGATGAACGGCATCGAGGCGACGCGGCTCGTCAAGGAGCGCGCGCCGTCGACGCGCGTGCTGATCCTCACGATGTTCACCGACCCCGGAACGGTGGCCGAGGCGGTGAAGGCCGGCGCCGACGGCTACCTGTCGAAGGGCGCGTCCAAGGAGGTCGTCGTGCAGGCGATCAAGGACGTGGCCGAGGGCAAGTCGGTGCTCGACCCGAACGTGACCGAAGGGATCTTCGGGCGGATCGGGGGCCGCGACCCACAGGCGCTGACGGACCGCGAGCTCACCGTCCTGCAGGAGCTCACGCACGGCAAGTCGACGCGCGAGGTCGCCGAGCACATCCACGTCTCGGAAGAGACCGTCAAGACGTACCTGAAGCAGATCTTCCGCAAGCTCGGCGTGCACGACCGCACCGAGGCGGTCGCCGAAGCGTTCCGCCGCGGGCTCGTCCACTAGACGAGAGACCGTGTCTGCGCTAGGCGGCGCCGTGCTCCTCGCGCTCGCGCTCGTCACGTGCGAAGCGGAGCCACGACTCCGCGACGACGGTGTCGTCCCGGTAGTGCTCGTCCACGGATACGGCGGCGACTCGTCGATGATGTCGGCCATCGCGGAGCGTCTGCGCGAGGAGGGGCACGAGGTCGTCCCGGTCGACCTTCCTCTGGCCGGCATCGGTGACATCGAAGGCTCGGTCGAGGTCGTCGCCGCCGCGGTCGACGAGACCCGCGCCCCCGAGGTCGACCTCGTCGGGTTCTCGGCAGGAGGCGTCGTCGCCCGTGCCTACGCGGGCTCCGTCGACGAAGAAGATCGTCCGCGCGTGGTCGTGACGCTCGCGTCGCCGCATCACGGCACCAAGCTCGCGGCGGCTGCGGGAGAGCTGTGCACGGGTGCGTGCGAGCAGCTCGCGCCCGGGTCGGCGTTCCTCGAAGAGCTCAACGAGCCCGACGAGACCCCGCCGGGGACCGAGTTCGTGTCGGTGTGGAGCGCATCGGATCGCGTGGTCACCCCTCCGCGGTCCGCGGTACTCGACGGGGCGGTCAACGTCCGGCTCCAGGACCTCTGCCCGGGCTCCCGGGCCGGACACGCAGACCTGCTGCGCGACCCCGTCGTCCTAGAGGTGTTGCTGCGCGCTCTCGCAGGCGAGCTCGGCAGCGTGGACTGCGCGGCGCTATAGCTCCAGGCTCACGTCGCGCACCGAGAACATGAGCTCGAGCTCGCCCCGGCGCACGTCTATGTCCTCGAACACGACGCCGTCGATCAGCGTCGGGAGCGGGATCGTTATGGCGCCCACGGGGGCCGCGGCCTCGACGACGAGCGTGCCCGAGCCCGCGTCTCCTTCGAGGCGGACCTGGTCCTCGGCGACCTCGGCCTCGTGCGTGCCGAACTGTGCCGTGTTCGCGACGACCCGCACGGAGCCGTCGCGCAACGTGAGCTTCGACGAGTACTCAGGGGGAACCATCTTGTTCAGCGCGCTCTGCGACAAGACCGCGGAGCCCCCGCCCGACGTCGCCGAGACGCGTCCGTCGCCGTCGTCGCGCCACACCTGGCCGGACACCGCGACGTCTTCGAGCTCGAGACGCACGGAGTCCATCCGGACCTCGGACTGAGGAGAGGGGGCCGACGCGGTCATGAAGCCGCCGCTGCGGACGTCGTCCGCTTCGATCGTGACGTTGCCGAACCGGCGGTCCTTCAACGCGAGCAGGAACGGGAACCCGCCGAAGGACACGTCGACCGAGCCGTTGACGCCGCGACGGTTCGAGAGCGCGCGCGAGGCGAGGTTCTCGACGAGGAGCTTCGCGCCGAAGTCGACGGCGACCAGAAGGACGACGAGGACGACCAGCGCGCGCAGCAGCCACTTCATGGCTGCCGACGATACGCGCCGCGGGAGCTAAGCGCTGCGCGACCGGCGCCCCAGGAGGATCCCGGCCACGGCTGCGGGGACGACGAACGCGAGCAGAGGCGGGAGCGCGGACGATTCCTCGTCGGGAGGAGGCTCTTCGGCCGGGCGGGCGGCGTCCGCGCGCAGCTCCTCGACCTCGGCCCCCCAGCGCTCGACCCCAGCCTCGACCTTCTTCAGCCGGGTGCGGAGCCCGTCGGGCAGACGGTGCTGCAGCGACCGGAGGGCGAGCCGGACGCGCTCGGT
>DASQDO010000225.1:0-1651 GCA_035634135.1 Actinomycetota bacterium | reverse complement strand
ACGGCCGGCTCCCGCTTCCCCACCGCGCCGAACGACCCCTTCTTCGAGAAGCAGTGGGGCATGGTCAAGATCCAGGCTCCCGAGGCGTGGCAGCTGGCAACCGGCCGGGGGATCAAGATCGCGTTCGTCGACTCCGGGATCGACCTCGACCACGAGGACTTCGACTGCCCGGGCAAGATCGAGGTCCTGCCGGGCTCGAACCTCGGCGGGAAGCGGCCGGACAACCCGAACGACACCTACGGCCACGGGACCTTCGTCGGTGCCATCGCGGGCGCGTGCACGAACAACGGGGTGGGCGTGGTCGGCGTCGCGCCCGAGGCGACGCTGGTCCCGATCAGCGTCATGCCGTACTTCCGCGCCAACCCCATCCCGATGGACAAGGCGATGGCCCACGGGATCAGGTTCGCGACGAAGGCGGGCGCGCACGTGATCAACCTCGCCCTCGGCGAGAACGTGACCAGCCACTTCGGCGCCCAGCGGTTCCCCCTGACCGAGGCCGCGTTGACGAAGGCGCGGTCCAAGGGCGTCGTGATCGCGTCCGCCGCGGGGAACTACGCGCAGCCCACCTGTGAGTACCCCTCGATGTCGCGTCACGTCATCTGCGTCGTCGCCACGGACGAGGACGACCTGCGCGCGGCCTACAGCGACGCGCCGGTGAACATGGACCCGCGCTCGGACGAGCCGCGCATGGAGCCCGTGGTCGCGGCACCGGGCGGACGCGGGGCCACCTGCGACACGAACGTCTACTCCGCGTGGGCGGACGAAGGCTCCACCTGCGCCGGCGGCAAGTACACGAGCCTGTTCGGGACGTCGGCGTCGGCGCCGTTCGTCGCCGGCATAGCCGCGCTGCTCTACGAGCGTCTCGGCGGGGTGCGCTCAGACGAGAACGCGGACCTGATCACCCAGACGATCCTCGACAGTGCCGACGACCTCTACGGGCCGGGCTGGGATCCCGTCGTCGGGTTCGGGCGCGTCAACGCGTTGAAGGCCGTGCAGGCGCTGCCCTCGGGCTGAGCGGAACGATTCACGGGGGCCGGGCGTTCTAAGCCCATGAGACGAAACCACGTCACCATCCTGCTCGTATCGCTGCTCGCGACGAGCTTTCCCGTCCCGCACGCGGCCGCGGCGCCGAGCTGCTTCGGCCGAGCCGCCACGATCGTCGGGACCGACGACGACGACGAGATCACCGGGACCCCGGGTCGCGACGTCATCTATGCGGGCAAGGGCCGCGACGAGGTCCATGCCGGCGGCGGCAAAGACCTCGTCTGTGGCGCGGGCGCGATCGACCTCCTCTACGGCGAGGGCGGCGACGACCGTCTCGAAGGGGGGCCCGGCTACGTCGACGACTGGCTCTTCGGCGGGGCCGGAGCCGACCGGCTGACGCCGGGCTGCAACGGCCCGGAGGGAGACCTGATGGAGGGAGGGGCGGGGCCGGACCGCCTGATCGGGGACCCGTGCGGGAGCGCGTCGATGGTCCCGGGGCCGGGCGACGACTTCGTGCGCGCCACCCGCGGGGAGGTCACCTTCCCGCATGCGTCCGGTCCGATCGACGCGGACCTCACCGAGGGCGTCGTGACCGGCGAGGGCCAGGACGTCATCGAGGTCGTCCGGCGCGACCCCGGCTCCGACGACCGTCTCGTCACCGTCGTCG
>DASQDO010000224.1:0-6402 GCA_035634135.1 Actinomycetota bacterium | reverse complement strand
ACACCACTCGCCTTGCACGCCTCGCCGCACGGGTCGACGAAGGCGCCCCACGGCGTGCCGTCCGGCGCGATCTCGACGTCGATGAAGTCGAGGATCGGGTCGCACCGGTTCGAGAAGTCGCAGCGGCCGATGTACAGCGGGTCGTTCTTCGCGTTGACGGTGCCGCTGTAGAAGAGCGGGTCCTTCGCCAGCGCGTTCGTCGTCATCGTGATGTAGCCGTTCCACCTCACGCCGGCGTAGTCGTCGTTGGTGCAGTCCGGGTCGCACTTCGCGAACGGCGATTCCTCGGTGCCCATGTAGGCGATGGCGATCTTGCCCGGGTCGCCCACGTCGATCGTCGGGTAGATGACCTCTTCGACGCCCGGCGAGCCCACCATCTTCGGGTTCGTCCAGTGCTCGCCTCCGTCCTTCGACGTGACGAGCCACAGCCTCTGGTCGGCGCTCTCGTACGTGTAGTAGAGGTTGCCCTTCGCGTCGACGGCGACGGAGGTGTCGGAGCCGAGGCGCTCGGTCGTGTTGTTGGCGACCTGGACCCGGGTCCAAGTCGCGCCCTCGTCCTTGCTGATGCCGATCCACGGCTGACCGCAGTACTCCTTCGGAAGGTAGACCGTGCCGTCGGGACCGACCACGCCGTGACCGTGGAACCCGCCGCAGACGTCGGCGCCGGTCTCCTCGCCGCCGGCGGCCACGCCCGAGAACGCGGGCGACCCGGTGGACACCCACGTGATCCCTCCGTCGAGCGACTTGGAGCACGACGAGCCGGCGCCGAAGTCGTTCCAGCAGTAGTCGACGACCTCGGGGTAGGTGACGGTCGGGCTGATCGCGGGCGGGCCGGAGAACAGCGTCTGGTGGTCGTTGACGGGACGGCCGCACGCGAGGGGGTTCGACGTCCACGTCTCGCCGTCGTCGTCGGAGAACGACAGGTTGGAGCACGCGACCGTCAGGTCGATGTTGAAGATGCGGCCGGTCGCCTCGGCGACGTAGATGTAGGGATCGAGCGTGATCGGGTGCGACTTGTCGCCCGTCGGCAGGCGCGGCGAGGTGTTCTCCCACGTGCCGCCGTCGTCCGTGGACCGCAGGACGTCCACGCCGGTCACGCTGGCCGCCGCCGTGTAGAAGATGGCGCCTTCCTTGGTGATGCCGAGGGTGGGCTCGATCGCGGCGTCGGCCACGCGGTAGATGCGGCCGTCGGGTGCCTTCGACGCCGTGACGACGCGGCCCCCGGCCCGGTGCGCGACGGCGCGGCCCCCGGATCCCTTCTGTCCGTCCTGCGGCGCGGCCGCGTCGACTGCCAGCTGTGTCGCGGCTACGGCGGCCAGCGCGACCAGCGCGGCTGCAACCTTCGAACGGCGGGTGGTCCTGGTGCGCACGACGTGGCCTCCTGGGGGGTCGGATCGGTTCTCCGTCCCGTTTCGCCCCCTGTGTCCGATTACCTGCTCAGCGGCGCAGGGGCGATAACTTGCGTCCATGGCCCCCGCACCCCTCGAGCGTCCCGTCCGGATCGGGTTGCTCGGTTGCGGAACCGTCGGCGGCGCGACCGCGTCGATCCTGCTGCGGCACGCGTCGGACCTCGAGCAGCGGACCGGCGTCCCCGTCGAGCTGCGCCGGGTGGCGGTGCGCGACGCGTCGAGAGAGCGCGGCGTCGAGCTGCCGGAGGGCTCAATCACTATGGATCCCTGGGCGGTCGTGAAGGACCCGGCTATCGACGTCGTCGTCGAGACCATCGGCGGGCTCGACCCGGCCCGCGAGCTCGTTCTCGCCGCGCTCGCCGCCGGCAAGCACGTGGTCACCGCGAACAAGGAGCTGATCGCGACGCACGGGCGCGAGCTGCTCGACGCGGCCGCGAGCGGGGGCGTGGACGTCCTGTTCGAAGCCGCGGTCGGCGGCGGCATCCCGGTCATCCGCTCGATCAAGGAGTCGCTGGCGGGCGACCGGCTCGTCCGCGTCATGGGCATCGTGAACGGGACGACGAACTTCATCCTCACGCGGATGAGCGAGGACGCGATGTCGTTCGAGGCCGCGCTCGCGGAGGCGCAGGGCCTCGGGTACGCGGAGGCCGACCCGACCGCGGACGTCGAGGGGCACGACGCGGCCTCCAAGCTCGCGATCCTGGCCACTCTCGCGTTCGGGGGCCGCGTGGTCGCGTCGGACGTCCGGCGGCAGGGGATCGCGAACGTGACGGCCGAGGACGTAGCCGCGGCCCACGACCTCGGCTACGAGGTCAAGCTACTCGCCGTCGCCGAGCGCGACGAGGGACAGGTCGCGGTCCGGGTGCATCCGGCGATGGTGCCGAAGACCCACCCGCTGGCGTCTGTGCGTGAGGCGTTCAACGCCGTCTTCGTCGAGGGTGAGGAAGTCGGCGAGCTGATGCTGCTCGGGAGGGGGGCCGGGGGAGCGGCTACCGCGTCCGCGGTCGTCGGAGACGTCGTCGAGCTCGCCCGGAACCTCGCGCAGGGCGCGCCCGGCGCTCCGACCGACGCGTTCTCGAGAGACGCGACGATCCGCCCGCCCGAGGAAGCGCGCGTCCGCTACTACCTCGTCCTGTCCGTGCTCGACCAGTCCGGCGTCCTCGCCGCGGTCGCCGGGGTGTTCGCCCGGCACGACGTCTCGATCGCGAGCGTGCGCCAGGAGGGTTCCGGTGACGAGGCGACGCTCGTGCTGATCACGCACACCTCCACCGAAGGGCAGCACCAGGCGACGTTCGACGACCTCGCCGGCCTCGACGCCGTGAAGGACGTCCGCTCGACGATCCGGGTCGAAGGAGCGCCCGAAAGATGACCGGTCGCCTCGGCGAGCGGCCAGGACAGATGACCGCTGAAGCAGCCGTCGCGGACCGCCGCGGGATCATCCGCCGGTGGTTCGACCACCTCCCGGTCGACGAGTCGACGCCGATCGTGACGCTCGGCGAGGGCGCGACGCCTCTGATCCACTCCGAGCGATTGTCGGAGGAGACGGGGGCCGAGGTCTGGCTGAAGTACGAGGGGCTGAACCCGACGGGGTCGTTCAAGGACCGCGGGATGACGCTCGCGATCTCGAAGGCCCTCGAGGAGGGCTCGTCCGCCGTCGTGTGCGCGTCGACCGGGAACACCAGCGCGTCGGCGGCCGCGTATGCGGGCCGAGCCGGGATGACGTGCGCGGTGCTGATCCCCAGCGGCAACGTCGCCCTGGGCAAGCTCGCGCAGGCGCTCGTCCACGGCGCCCGTGTCCTCGAGGTCGACGGCAACTTCGATCAGGCGCTCACGCTGACCCGCGAGATGGCGGAACGCTGGCCGATAACGCTCGTCAACTCCGTCAACCCGTTCCGGATCGAGGGTCAGAAGACGGGTGCGTTCGAGGTCGTCGAGTCGCTCGGCCGCGCCCCGGACCTCCACCTGGTGCCGGTCGGCAACGCCGGGAACATCACCGCCTACTGGCGCGGCTACCGCGAGGCGCGCGACGCGGGCTGGTCCGAGTCGCTGCCCCGGATGCACGGCTTCCAGGCAGAGGGCGCGAACCCGATCGTGCGGGGCGAGCCCGTCGCCGACCCGGTCACGATCGCGACGGCGATCCGCATAGGCAACCCGGCGTCGTGGAAGGAGGCCGAGGATGCCGCGGGGACGTCCGGCGGCGCGATCGCGTCGGTGCGCGACAAGGAGATCCTCGAGGCGTACCGCGACCTGGCGCGCGAGGGCGTGTTCGTCGAGCTCGCCTCCGCGGCGTCGGTCGCCGGCCTGCGGTCCATGCACTCGCGCGGCGAGGTGCCGAAGGGCGCGGTCGTCACGTGCGTGCTGACGGGGCACGGGCTGAAGGACCCGGACTGGGCCATCGCCGGCGCGCCCGTCCCCAAGAAGGTCCCGCCGAGGATCGAGCCGATTCTCGCCGAGCTCGATCTGGCATGATCCCGGGCGTCCTGTAAGGCGAACCGGCGACGGCGACGAAGGGCGGCCTCGGCCGGCCTCCACCGAAACGAAAGGCTGAGCAGATGCCTGCTTCCGTGAAGGTCCGGGTACCCGCGACCGTCGCGAACCTCGGCCCGGGCTACGACTCCCTCGGCGCCGCGATCAGGATGCACCTCCAGATCGAGATCGAGCCGCGGCGCGACTCCGTCGAGATCGTCGTCGAAGGAGAGGGCGCCGACCAGCTCCCTGCCGACGACACGAACCTCGTCATCCGCTCGATGAACACGTTCTTCGACCACGTCGGCCGGCGTCCGTCGGGCTTCGCGGTGAAGGTGACGAACCCGATCCCGCTGGGGGCCGGGCTGGGCTCGTCGGCCGCGGCGATCGTGGGTGGGCTCTTCGCCGCTCGCGCCGTGACCGGCCGGACGGTCCCGCAGACCGAGATGATTCAGCTCGCCACCGACCTCGAGGGCCACGCCGACAACGTCATGCCCGCGCTGATCGGGGGCCTCGTCGTCTGCTACCGGGGCGAGGACGAGGACGACATCAGGTACTTCCGCGTCGAGCCGAGCGATCGCCTCGTGCCGATGCTCGCGGTCCCGCGCGAGGGCTTCCCGACGAAGACCGCGCGCAAGGCGCTGCCGGCCGAGGTGAAGTTCGCCGACGCGCAGTTCACGGCTTCGCGAGCGGCCCTCCTGGTCGCCGCGATGTCGGCGGGCGCCGGTGCGGACGTCTTAGCCGACGCGATGAACGACAGGCTCCACGAGCCGCACCGCCTCAAGCTCATGCCCGAGACCGCGGCCGTCTACGAGGAGATCCAGGAGGCTGGCCTGCCGGTCGCTCTGGCGGGCGCGGGGCCGTCGCTGCTCGTGGTCGTGCCCCGGCCCGAGTCCGCGACGCGCGCGGAGCAGGTGCGGCGGATCTGCAGGGAGAGACGTTCGGGGTGGCGCGTGTTCGTCAGCGAGTGGGAGCCGGAAGGGGCGAAAGCGCACCCGTAAGGGCTGCTACTTGGTGATCTCGAGGATGCCTTCCATACCGAAGTGCACGCTGCAGTAGAAGGGGTAGACGCCCGGCTTCAGGTGCGACGTCTTGATCAGCGTGCTCTCGGGGCCCCCGATGGTGTCCGACTGGAACAGGGGGCGGCCCTTCTTGGTGGTCTTCTTCGAGACGACGCGGTGGTTGTTCGCCACGGCGGAGTTGTCGAGGTTGTAGAAGCGGATGTCCGTGCCTCGGGCGATCTCGTAGGGGACCCCCTGGCAGTCGTCGCCGACGCACAGCGCGGTGCCCGGGAAGAAGATGCCGTTCGTAAGCGGCGTTCCGCCGCCGGCGAACAGAGGCTTCTCCTCGGCGGCGAGGGGCGGGAGCTGGGGCAGCGTGCCCGGAGCCGCCGCCTCGGCGGACGGGAGCAAGGCGAGGGATGCTGCGGCCAGGAGGAGCGGAAGCTTTCTCACGATCTCTAGGTTAGGCGACCCGGGACGCAATCCTGCGAAGTGCCCAAATAGGCAAAATCCCGGCGGGCGCCCCGACAGGGCCCGGGCGCGCAGCGGGGACGCCTCCCTCTGCCGGCGCTGCCCCCTGCGAGGGCCGGCGGCACTGGCGTCCCCGGTGCGGTTGCGTCTCCGTACCCGTTCGGAATCGCTGCTGCTCGTTATTCCCTCGACGACCGGGTCGTAACCGTCCGGTCCTCGCGGAGGTCGATCGTCTCGGCGTCGTTCCGCCGGCGGGTGTCGACCGCCTCGTTCACCCGGTGGCGGTCGCGATCGTCCGCCTCGGTGACCGTTCGGCGCTCGAGCTTCGTGTGCCAGCGGGAGCCGAACGCACCCCCGACCACGCCGCCGAAGAACATCGCGGCGACGGCGGCGATGGCGAGGCCCGCACCCCAGCGCAGCACTTCGCCGTCCGCCGGGAGCTGGCTCGAGTTGAACGGCGTCCTCAGGCCTTCCGTAGCCCCCACCCACGTGGCGATGGCACCTATGGCGACGCCGACCAGCAGGGCCGTGAGGGCGACGAGCGCCCCGTTGACGGAGCCGGCCCCCCTGCTCATGCGCCCTGCTGCGTAGCCGCCCCACATGTAAGAGAGGAACTGGGCGACGACGAGGCCGATCCCGGTGGCGATCCCGACGTCGGTGGCCTGGCCGGGCGTCAGCTCGTCTTCGACGCCGAGGCCGACGAGGATCCCGGAGATCACGGCGGTGAGCACGAACATCGCGCCGAACGCGACGACGACCCCCGTCAGACTCGCGCCGGGGGAGACACCCCCGCGGGCGGCGACCTCCTCGTGACCGGTGACTCGGCGGTCCTCGTGGCGGGCTTCGTCTCTAGTGCGACCGAACATCGTGACCTCCAAAGTCGCGGGGGTTGTGTCACATAGGGTTCCCACTTGGAGACTCTCCGTAACCTTTTCCTTCCAACCCCGCCGCCGGAGCCATCGAGGAGGCAGCCATCCGTTACCTAGCCGTGGTCGACGGCGAGCACTATCCGCCGGTGGTCGAGTCGGCGCTCGACGAGCTGGCGGCCGGGGGAG
>DASQDO010000223.1:0-2063 GCA_035634135.1 Actinomycetota bacterium | reverse complement strand
GGTGCCTCCACTCAATTCTTTACATGTGGCCGCGCCGTTACCCTGGGACGCGATGGTGGGGCGGAGGGTCTACGGGGCCGACAACCGGGAGTGGTTCGTCGGGCGGCGCTGGCTGCCGTGGAAGCCCCGGCGGAGGCGCGGCTCGGCCGATGCCCTCGACGTCGCCGACGGCATGCACGTCGGCATCGACATCTCGGACGGGCCGGTGAGCATCATCCTGGGGATCCTCGTCGTCGGCGTCGTCATCCTTCTGTTCCCGGTCATCATCACGGCCCTCGAGGTCGTGCTCGTCCTCGTCCTCCTCCCGCTGTTCGTCGTCGCCCGGCTCATCCTGCGCAAGCCGTGGATCATCGTCGCCCGCACCAAGGGGCCGCATCCGGAGGAACGCACGGCGGTCGTGTCGGGCTGGCGCGCCAGCAGGGAGGCCATGGAGGCGATGATCCAGGACATCCGCTCGAACGGCTGAGAGGCGGGGGCCGGCTACCGCTCCACCCGTTCGCAGCTGCTGAAGTCGTCGCGGCCCCCACCGGCCCGGCACTTGTCCCGGCCCTTTCCCGCGACCAGGCGATCGTCGCCTAACCCTCCGTCCAGGACGTCGGGCCCGCCGCGCCCGTACAGCGTGTCGGCCCCGCGGCTCCCCAGCAACAGGTCGAAGAAGCTGCTTGCTTACTCCTGCGGCTACCGCCCCGATCGCGCCGACGATGCTCCGTAGAGATCGTCGCCGGCGAACACCGCCTCGAACGTTCGGCTCGCGCCGCGGTGGCCGGGCGGGAGCTCGATCCGCGCAACCCCGGTCGCGTCGGTAGCACGGGAGCCCAGCAGCTCGCCGCCCGAGTAGAACGCGATCGAGCGGTCCCCGACCGGGGCGCCGGACGCGGCCTCCGTCAGACGCGCGGTCAGCGTCGTCGTCTGCCCCCGGCCCTCGACGGCGACGTCGAGCAGCGTCTCGAGCTTCTCCGGGTCGACCGGAGGTGTCGTCGGAGTCAGAAGGAACGCGCGGCCCTCGTAGGTCACGCCACCTATCGTGAGGATGCCGATGCCGACGATCTGCTCGCGCTCGTTCACGTCGAGGGGCACGCGCAGGTCCCACCCCGACGCGGGGTCGATCAAGTCGTTGAGGTTCGTCTTCACGCCGTCCGCGCTCCGGACCCACGCGACCTGACGACCGTCACCCTGGATGCTGCTCATGTCCCAGCCGATGACCGTGCCGCGGTCGTTGACGCCCTCCGCGAAGCCCATGTCGAGCGGCGGGTCGAGCGGATGCAGCGGGATCTCCTCGATCGTCCCGTCGGGATGCCAGATCACCGGACGCGTGCGGAGGCCGCGATCCGTGACGCCGTCGGCCTCACCGACGATCACCCCGCTCGAGCTCACGTCATTCGCGACGCCGTAGCGACCGCCGGGCAGGACGGGAAGCTCCTCGATGCCGGAGCCGGTCCAGCGCACGGGCTTCTTGAAGCCTTCGTCGTCGGTCCCCCACCCGACGATCACGCCGGCGTCGTTGACCGCCATCGCCTCGGCCTGGTCCCAGTACGCGCCGGGGAGGAACGGAAGCTCCGCATACCCGCCGGCGCGACTCCAGGTGAACGCGGCCCTGCGCCACACGCCGACCGCAAGGCCGCCGTTGTTGACGTCCCTCGTCGTGCCGGTCCCGGTCCGCGTGAGGTCCTGGCCGAGGTTCACGATCCGCGACGGCGCGGGGGTCACCTCCATCGTGACCGCGGTGTCGAAGCCGGAGTCGGTGGAGACGAGGACGTAGCGGACGCCGGCGCCGAGGACGTGCGTCGGCCCCGTCGCCTCGTCCACGAGAGTGCAGTCCCCCGTCCACGTCGCGACGCGCAGCGCCGCGCCGTTCGTAGCGGTGAAGTCCGCGACCGCGTCTCTCAGCGGGACGTCGGGCAGCGTGAACAGGTAGCCGTCGACGCCCTGGGTCGACGGGGTCGCCGGGCAGGTCGCGGTGAACTCCGTGCGGGTGACTCCGACGCCGAGCGGGCTCGGGTTGTCGATCGTGCCCTCGCGTGTGAAAGCCCCGGCCTGCGACATCTCCTCCGACCAGTAGAACG
>DASQDO010000222.1:0-2554 GCA_035634135.1 Actinomycetota bacterium | reverse complement strand
GGCATGCGCACTGAATTCGAAGCCTGGGTTCCCCACCGCTCCGCGTCAGGCCCGGCCGGGGCAGGTGTCCACTACCTTCTCCGCCAGGTCGAAGAAGCTGATGCCCTTCTCGAAGTACATGTCGGCCCCCAGCGACAGGGCGCGCTCGGACATCAGGCCCGTGTCGAAGCCGGACAGCACGATGATCTTCGTCTCGGGAGCGCGCCGGCGTACCTCGGGGATGGCCTCGAAGCCGTCCATCACCGGCATCGCGAGGTCGAGCACGAGCGCATTGGGCTGGAGCTCGCTCACGATCTTCACGGCCTCCGCGCCGTCACCGGCCTCGCCGACCACCTCGATGTCTCCTTGGTCCTCGAGCGTGAGGCGCAGCAGCGTCCTGATCTCCGGCGTGTCGTCCGCGAGCACGACGGTGCACTTCTCGGTCTTCACTTCGGTCTCACCGTCGCAGGCTTCTCGCGCACCAAGGAGCCCGGCTGTGCGGTGCCCGTCGTGTGGTCCTGGCCGAGCAGGTCGGAGACGAAGTCCTTCGCACGGCCGAGCGTGGCGTCGAGCGCCTTCCGGCCCCCTTCCACGTCGCCGAGCTCGAACGAGGCCTTCGCCACGACGAGCCCCTGGACGACCTGGTCGTTCAGCTCGAGCGCCTCCCGGCGCCGGACGGCCTGCTCCGCGATCTGCGCGGCGTACTGCTCGCTCTTCTTCCAGGCGGCCAGGCAAGCCACGCTCTCGGCCAGGATGAATCCCGCGTGCACGGCGGCCCACCCCCACGGGTTCTCCACCGCGGTGGCGCTGCTGTAGACGTCCTGCGGCGCGAGCGTCCCGATCACGCCGTGGTGGAGCAGCACGAACGCGATACCTACGAGGAACGGGAACCAGTCCTGGTAGAGCGCGACGACGACCACCATCACGAAGAAGTGGAAGTGCATCTCGGTGAGCCCACCGGAGAAGTGCACGAGCAGCGCCGAGCAGGTGAACAAGCCGAACGTGGCCACCGCGGCGCGCGCCGGCCGGTCGAGGCCGTGCCACGTCGCGAGCAGAGCGGCCGCCGCGACGATCGAGATCTCGAGCAAGGAATGGAGCGGCGAGTAGCCCCGGACGGCCGCGAGCTCGGCCAGTGCCGGGACGTGCAGCCACAGCAGGCCGAGGACGGCGCGATGGCGCGTCGCCCACAGCCGCGCCGGCAGGGCGCGCCCTTTCGGGAGCGCGGCCCTCGCGCGTGGAAACGCCTGGAGAACCCCCTCAGCCCTCATGGACTGACTATCTGTTATTCGGACATTACGGAGAAATACGTTGTTTGCGCAGGTGCCGGCGGTCTGCCGGCGCGGCGGGCCGTGCCGACGCGGCGGCCCTCCTTGGAGGCAGCCGCGGTCTTCCTCGCGGCGGCCTTCTTCGCGGGGGCCGGGCGCGGCTCGAGCAGCGGCTGCAGGAAGCGCCCCGTGTACGAGTCCGGGCACGCCGCCACCTCCTCGGGCGTCCCAGCGACGACGATCGATCCCCCGCCGGCCCCTCCCTCGGGGCCCAGGTCCACGATGTGGTCGGCGGTCTTGATCACGTCGAGGTTGTGCTCGATCACGACGACGGAGTTCCCCGCGTCGACGAGGCGATGCAGCACGCCGAGGAGCTTCGCAACGTCGTCGTAGTGGAGACCGGTCGTCGGCTCGTCGAGGATGTACAGCGTCTTGCCCGTCGAGCGCTTCGCGAGCTCGGTCGAGAGCTTCACCCGCTGCGCCTCGCCGCCCGACAGCGTCGGCGCCGGCTGCCCGAGCCGGACGTAGCCGAGGCCGACGTCGCGCAGCGTCTCCATGTGGCGGGCGATGGGCGGGATGGCGGAGAAGAACTCGGCCGCCTCGGCGACGCTCATCTCGAGGATCTCGGCGATGTTCTTGCCCTTGAACCTCACCTCGAGCGTCTCGCGGTTGTAGCGCTTGCCCTTGCACACCTCGCACGGGACGTAGACGTCGGGCAGGAAGTGCATCTCGATCTTGATCGTCCCGTCGCCGGCGCACGCCTCGCAGCGCCCGCCGCGGACGTTGAACGAGAACCTCCCGGGCTGGTAGCCGCGCCGCTTCGCGTCCTGCGTCTTGGCGAACAGCTTGCGGATGTGGTCGAAGACACCGGTGTACGTCGCGGCGTTCGAGCGGGGGGTCCGGCCGATCGGCGACTGGTCGATGTCGATGACCTTGTCGACCTGGTCGAGGCCCTCGATCGCCTTGTGCCGTCCCGCGACGAGGCGGGCGTTCCGGTTGAGCTTCTGGTGCACCGCCCGGTAGAGCACCTCGTTCACGAGCGTCGACTTGCCCGATCCCGACACGCCCGTGACGGCGACGAAGCAGCCGAGCGGGAACGTCACGTCGATGTCCCGGAGGTTGTGCTGGTGCGCGCCGCGCACGACGATCTCGCCCTTCGCGGCGCGCCGTCGTTCGGGCACCTCGATCGACTTGCGCCCGGCGAGGTAGTCGCCGGTCACCGACTTGCGGTTGCGGACGAGGCCGGAGACCGGGCCCGTGTAGACGACGTCGCCGCCGTGCTCGCCCGCGCCGGGCCCGATGTCGACGAC
>DASQDO010000221.1:0-8064 GCA_035634135.1 Actinomycetota bacterium | reverse complement strand
CTCGTACTTCGGCTACGAGGACGGGGTCGAGCACGCCGCGGGGGAGGAGACGGGCCGGGCCACCCTCCACGTGATCGGCGGCACGCTCGTCGTCGCCGTGCTCGCCGTGAAGGTCGTCGCGGTTCGGTGGTGGCGCGACCTCGGCCGCTACCTCCCGCTGATCGGGATGACGCTGTTCGGCTTCCTCGCGCTCACGTGGGCGACGTCGGCCGGCGACTACGTCTTCGGGAGCTGACGATGGCCGAACGCAAGTACACGTACCAGCTGATCGGCTCGCTGATCGTCGGCCTGCTGATCGTGATCGTCACGATCTCGATCGTCACGGGCAAGCTCGGCCCCCGCCTCGACCGCCGGGAAGAGCTGCGCGAGCTCGAAGACGTGCGAGAGGAACGCCGCGAGCAACGGGAAGAGCAACGCGAAGAACGGTTCGACAACTAGAAGTTCGCGGGCAGCAGCTTCTCCGACAGCATCACGAGGACGACCGCGGTCCCGACCGCCACCGCGGCCCACACCAACAGCTCGAGCAGCTTCGACTTCCACGAACGCTTCATCGGGCCGCCTCGGTCTCGAGCTCCGCGAAGACGATCAGCCGTTCGGCCGCGGAGTACTTCGGGTTGCACGTCGTGAGCACGACCTCGTACTTCTTCGACGAGACGACGATCGCCTGGGAGTCCGCTGGCACGATCTGCTTGTCGGTCACGCGGTAGGTGAAGTCGCCCCAGCGGGTCTCGAAGTGGATGGGGTCGCCTTTCTCCATCTCGTCGAGCGCCCAGAACGGCTGGCCGTACGTCGTCCGGTGCCCGGACACGATCACGCGGCCCTTCTCGCCCGGGAAGATCTCGTCCCATGCAGTGCACAGGGGGCGCTCGAAGCCGGCCCGACACGAGGGGTAGTGGCCGGGGCCGAGCTTGAGCTCCTCGGTGTCCACGCCCTCGACGACCATCATCGGCTTGTCCTCGATCGTCGGCAGGTGCATGCGGAACACGGGCGCGCCGGGGGCCGGGTCGTAGCCCGGCGGAGGGCCGGGCGGCAGCGGGTTCCCCTCGGGGCTCTGGCGCTCGAAGGCCGGGAGGCGGTCGAACTCTTCCGCGAGCTGACGCTGCTGCTGGGCCGTGTAGATCCCGGTCCCGTAGAGCGTCCAGAGGACGAACAGGAGGAACCCGACCCCCACCGAGATCAGGAACTTGCCGGCGACGTGCAACCACCTCATGAAGGAAGTATCGGTCAACCGATTACCATTCTCGATCTATGCCGAAGAGCAAGTCGAAGCGCGTCACGCGCCAGCCGCCGCCGAAGACCAAGCCGAAGCACTCGCCGCTGTGGGTGGGGGCGCTGTTCTTCACGCTGCTGCTGACCGGCGTGGCCATCATCATCTGCAACTACGTCGGGGCTTTCCCCCCGGAGAACCAGGCGTGGGTGCTGTGGTACGGGCTCGGGCTGATCTCGGGTGGGTTCGTCGTAGCAACGCAGTGGCACTGACCCGAATCACAAGGATGTCGTTTATCCACGTCTGTGGATTCCGCTGTGGAGAACCGAGATGAGGCGGATCCGCCCGGTCCCGGCCCTCGTGGTGCTCGCCCTGATATTCGTCCTGGGGCGGCCGTTCGGCTACGTCCGGGCGGCCGTGGCGCTCGCGATGGCGGCTGCCATCTTCTGGCTCGGGTTCAGCTACTTCCGCAGCGCCGGTGAGGTCCCCCCGGACCCCGAGACCGAGGACGTGAGCGACGGCTCGCTCCGCTACGTGTGCACCATGTGCGGCCTCGAGCTGAAGGTAGAGGTTGCGGCGTCGGACAAGGCGCCGTCGCACTGCCGGGAGAAGATGGTTCTGGTCGAGGGCCGCGGGCGGCCCCCTCTGAAGCCGGTCTAGGGACCGCCGAGGACGTCGGTCCCGACGACGTCCTGCAGGACCTCCGGGACCCTGACGGACCCGTCCTCCTGCTGGTACTGCTCGAGGATCGCCGGGAAGATCCGGCTGGTCGCGAGCGCGGAACCGTTGAGCGTGTGGACAAAGCGGCCCTTCTCGCCCTTGGGCTTGTAACGGATCCTCGCCCGGCGGGCCTGGTAGTCGCCGGCCCACGACACCGACGAGACCTCCTTGTACTTGCCGGTGCTCGGCATCCACACCTCGACGTCGAGCGTCTTGCGCATCGCCGCGCTCGCGTCCCCGGCGGCGAGCAGCGACGTGCGGTAGTGGAGGCCGAGCCCCTCGACGAGTCGCTCGGCGTGCCCGACCATCTCGTCTAGAGCCGCCGCCGCGCCGTCCTCTCCGACGAGCTGGAAGATCTCGACCTTGTTGAACTGGTGGCCGCGCACGGTCCCCCGCTCGTCGGAGTGCGTCCCGGCCTTCTCCTTGCGGTAGCACGGCGTGTACGCGAAGAGCTTCATCGGAAGGTCCGCCGCGTCGATCGTCTCGTTCTGGAACGCGCCCAGGATCGCGGTCTCCGACGTCGGCAGCAGGAACTGGCCTTCCTTCGAGTCCGCGTTCGCGAGGTGGTAGACGTCGTCGTAGAACTTCGGGAACTGTCCCGACGCGAAGCCGGCCGAGCCGAGCAGCAGGTGCGGCGGGAGCATGAAGTGGTAGCCCGCGTCGAGGTGCTGCCGGACGAACCAGGTGACGAGCGCCCACTCGAGCCGCGCGCCGAGACCTCTGTAGAGCCAGAAGCCGGAGCCGCCGAGCTTCACGCCGCGCTCGAAGTCGACGAGGCCCAGCGCGGTCGCGAGCTCGACGTGGTCGCGGGGTCTCTCGATCTCCGGAGGCTCGCCCCAGGTCTTGACGACCTCGTTCGCCTCCTTGCCGCCGGCGACGACCTCGGGGGCCGGGACGGTCGGGAGCCCGGCCATGAGGTCGTCGAGGTCGTTCTCGACGCCGCGGAGCTCGCCCTCCATCTCGGCGAGCCGCTGCTTCGCAGCCCCCGCGTTCGTCGGAGGCGGCACGTCCTCGCCCGCGCGCTTGGCCGCGGCGAACCGCTGGGCTTCCTCGTTGCGCCGCTTGCGCTCGGCCTCGACGTCTGCGATCAGCGCGCGCCGGCGCTCGTCGAGCGACAGGATCTGCGACAGCGCAGCTTCGGCCTCGACGCGCTCCATGCGCTTCGCGAGGCCGTCGAGGACGGCGTCGTGTTCGGTTCGGATCAGTTGTATGTCGAGCAAGTCGCTAAGGCTAGAGCCTCTCGATCACGGTCGCGTTCGCGAGGCCCCCGCCTTCGCACATCGTCTGGAGGCCGTAGCGCGCGTCGCGCTGCTCGAGGGCGTTGACGAGCGTCGTCATCAGCCGCGCCCCCGACGCGCCGAGCGGGTGGCCTAGGGCGATCGCGCCGCCGTGGACGTTGACGCGCTCGTCGAACCAGTCGTCCGCGATGCCGAGCTCCTTCTTCCACGCGAGGACGACGCTGGCGAACGCCTCGTTGATCTCGACGAGGTCGACGTCCTCCAGGGAGAGGCCGGCCTTGTCGAGCGCCTTGCGCGTCGCGGGGATCGGCCCGGTCAGCATCGTGATCGGGTCGGTGCCGGCGAGCGCGAACGAGACGAAGCGCGCCCGGGGACGGAGCCCGAGCTCCTTCGCCGTCTCCGGGGTCGTGATCAGCAGGGCGGCAGCGCCGTCGGTTATCTGCGACGAGTTCGCGGCGGTCGTCACGCCGTCGGGCTTGAACGACGGCGTGAGGGCCGCGATCTTCTCCATGTTCGGAGTGCGGATGCCCTGGTCGCGGTCGAACAGGACCTGGCCGTCGTCGGTGGTCACCTTGATCGGGAGGATCTCGTTCTTGAAGGCCCCGGCCTCGGTGGCCTCGCCGGCCTTGACGTGCGAGCGCGCGCCGAACGCGTCGAGCTGCTCGCGCGCGAGGCCCCACTTCTCGGCGATGAGCTCGGACGAGATGCCCTGGGGGACGAGACCCCCCTCGTAGCGCGCCATCATCTTCTCGGAGAAGGGCCACCCGCCGGTCTGCGCGCTGCTCCCCATCGGGACGCGGGTCATGCTCTCGACGCCGCACGCGATCGCGACGTCGTACGCGCCGCTGATGACGCCCTGCGCGGCGAAGTGCGCGGCCTGCTGGGACGAGCCGCACTGGCGGTCGATGGTGGTGGCGGGGACCTCCTCGGGGAGGCCGGCGGCGAGCCAGCCGTTGCGCCCGACGTTCAGGGACTGCTCGCCGACCTGCGAGACGCAGCCGCAGATGACGTCGTCGACCTTGGCGGCGTCGACGCCCGAGCGGTCGACGGTCTCCCGGAGGACCTCGGCGAGGAGGTCGACGGGATGCCAGTCCTTGAGGGCGCCGTTCTTCTTGCCGAGGGGCGTGCGGACGGCTTCGACGATGACGGCTTCGCGGGCCACGGGGACCTCCTTTTTTTTTCTTGACCGGGAGGTCAAGTATCGCGCTATGAGCTACCTCTTGGCGCGCGGGTACCAGAACCAGCCATGGACCACGAACGCGATGGCCCCGAACGGGATCGCCGCCCCGAGAGAGCTCCGCGAGAGCGAACCGGCGAGGGCAGCTATGCCCGTGACGACGAGAGCGTTGGTCGCGGTCATGACCACCGCGTACCGGATCCGTGTCGCAAGTGTCCAAGTCCGCAGGTCCATCGGTCCTCCTTCGCTGTACGAGCGACGTTAGACCCGGCGGGTCAGCACCACGTTCGTCCCCCGGTCCGAGGACTCGAACTTCACCTCGTCCATCAGCTCGCGCATCAGGAAAAGCCCGCGGCCCCCCGAGGCGAACGGGTCCGGCAGCTCCGTCCGTTCCAGTCGCGACATGTCGAAGCCCCCGCCGTCGTCCGCGATCGTCACCGACACCGAGCGGTTCTCGGCCGAGCAGCGGATGCGGACCTCGCTGCGGCCCTCGGCGCGGCGGCCGTGGCGGGTCGCGTTCGCGACGGCCTCTCCGACGGCGAGCAGGATCTCGGACGACGCTTCCACGGGGGCCCGGAGGTCGACGAGGAACGCCGACACGAACGAGCGGATCTCGCCGATGCGCGACGGCTCGTTCGGGAGCACGAGCTCGCGCACGAGCTCATCGACCGCGGTGTCGGGCACGACCTGGCACACGAGCAGCGCGAGGTCGTCGCGCAGCTCTCCCTCCTGCGTCCACGCCTCGACCGCGCGCCGGATCGCCTGGACGAGCTCGCCCGGCGTCCCCATGCCCCAGTCCTTGATCAGGTCCATGAAGCGACCCTGCCCGAACGGCTGCCCGAAACGCGGCGCCTCGGTCACGCCGTCGGTGTACATCACGAGCATGTCGCCGGGCTCGAGCTCGACGTGGCCCGACTTGTAGCGCGCGTCCTCCTCGATGCCGAGGACCAGGCCCCCTTCTCCGAGCCACTCGACCTCGCCGGACTTGTGCCGGTAGACGATCGGCGGGACGTGCCCTGCGTTCGCGTAGTCGAGCACCGCACGCTCGGGATCGAGCGCGCCGTACATCAGGCGGATGAAGCGATCCGACGGGAGGTGCGCGCTCGTGCGCTCGTTGACGCGCCGCAGGAGCTCGCCCGGGTCCGCGTTCTCCGGCGCGTAGGAGCGCAGCGTGTAGCGCGCCAGCGCCGCGTCGTTCGCGGCCGCGGGGCCCACGCCGCACACGTCTCCCATCACCACGGCGACGCGCCCGTCGGGCAACGACATGAAGTCGTAGAAGTCCCCGCACACCGCGCGCTTGCCGGCCGCGGCGACGTAGTGCGCCACCATGCTGAGCCGGGGGAGCTTCGGCACCGCCTTCGGCAGGAGGCCGCGCTGGTAGCTCTCGGCCGTGTTGCGCGCCTGCTCGTAGAGCTCCTTGACCTCGGCCGCGCGGCGGACGTTCTCGGAGATGTCCGTGTAGACGTCGATCCGCCCGACGAGGTCGCCCGCGTCGTCGAAGGCCGGGCCCGAGTAGAGCTTGAGCTGGCGTCGCACCGGGAGGATCTGCTCGAGCTCCTCGCGCAGCTCGAGCTCGGGGTCGTCACGCAGCTCCTGGAAGAGCTCCATGAAGTCCTCGGGCTCCTCGGTCTTGCGCGCGATCGTGCGCAGCAGCTGGACGACGGGCTCGCCGAGCTGAGCGTCGGGCTCGATCTGGAAGAGCTCGGCCGCCCTCTTGTTCACGACGCGCACGGTCCCCTGGCGGTCCGAGAACACGATGGCCTCGTCGATCGAGTTCAGGACCGCGAGCAGCCGGTACCGGACCGCGGTCGCGAGGCGGTGCTCCTGCTGCTCGCCGCGGTAGTGGGCCCGGAGCTCGCGGGCGAGCAGGCCGGCGACGACACCCGAGAGCAGGAACACGCCGGAGTTGAAGGCGAGCGCCAGGGGGCGAGGGGCCGGGCCCGCTGCGTTCGAGACCGCCCAGTACCCCGCGGTCGCGAGGACGCCCGTGAGCACGGCCTCGGGGACGAATCCCAGAAGGGACGTGACGACGATCACCGGTACGAAGATCAGCTGCGCGGACGGGATCTCGCCGCGCAGCAACGCGTAGAACGCGCACGTGAACCCGACGGTGACCAGCGTCCCGATCCACGCGGTGGGCCGGTGGGATCCCCACCGGGGAAGCGCCTCGTGGAAGAAGAAGAAGACCCACGCCCCGAGGGCGGCGAGGAGGCAGAGGCCGAGCCGGAAGTCGGGGGTGTCGAGGCCGGCGGCGAACAACCCGACCGTGACGAGGGCGAGCGTGCCCCAGGCGGCAAGCTGCGCGACGCGCACGGCCCACTGCCAGCTGCCCTTCCGCACGTCTCGGGAATCCGTGGAGATCAACTGCCTCGACTCGAGTGGGGGCTCGGTTCCTACCCTAATCAACGCCGCCCAGGCGCCAGCGGTCATCCTGCGATCTCGCGCGGCCCTCGTCCTCGAGCAGCTCCAGGTGCGCCAGCGCCGACATCGCCGCGGCGGGATGGAGCTCGCGGGGCGTGTCGTCGTAGGCGCGTTCCACGATCTCCTCGATCGTCGAGGGGCCGGGCGTCAGGGCGTCGAGAATCCGTCGTTCGCGGGCCCGGCGGTGCGCGACGTAGCCGTCGATCACGTCGCGACCCCCGTCCAGCGCGCGGAAGTGGCCCGGGAAGATCCGCTCGACGTGCAGCTCGCGCAGCCGGCCGAGCGACCGCAGGTAGTCGCCCATGTCACCGTCCGGCGGCGCGATGACCGCGGTCCCCTCGCCGAGGATCGTGTCGCCGGAGAACAGCGTCGCCGTTCGTTCCGCGTAGAGGCAGGCGTGGTCCGAAGCGTGGCCCGGCGTGTGGACGACCCGCAGAGACGAGCCTCCGGCCGTGAGGACCTCGCCGTCGACGAGCGGCTCGGGAGCGGCTCCTCCGACCGGGTCGTCGCCCCAGGCCCGGACCGGGACCTCGGCCCGGAGGGCTTCGCGCAGCGCCCCCACGCCGCCGGTGTGGTCCGAATGGCGGTGGGTGACGACGATCGCAGCGACCTCTCCCGCGACCCGGGCGACCTCTCCTATGTAGTCGTCGTCCGCGACGGCGGGGTCGACGACGATCGCCGGGCTCGAGCCGACGACGTAGGTGTTGGTGCCCGGGCCGGTCATCAAGCCGGGGTTCGGCGCGAGGACTACGTGAACGAGCGGCGAGACCCGGGTCGACAGGATCCGCTGGTTGCCGACGGGCTCGTCCGTGAGCGCGCCGAGCGCGGCCGCGACGTCGGGCAGGCCCTCGAGCCGCTGGAGCATCTCGATCGTCGGCGGGGCCATCAGCGCGGCCCCCGAGGCGAGGTCCGCGAGGGCCCCGGCCGGCGTCGCCCACCGCACGGATTCCACCTCGCCGGGGTCGGGCTCGGGGACCCAGCCGGGCGGGGCCTCGGTCAGGAAGAACAGCGCGTCGAAGCGGACCGGGGAGCCGGACGGCGTCACCCAGCGGCCGCCGGGGACGAGGCGGTCCGCACGGAGCCGGGTCCCGGCCGCGAGGCACGCCTCGAGGAAGCGGGCTCCGTCGTGCGAGCTCTCGCGCGGGATCGCCGGTCCGTCGGCGAGCAGGAGGCCGACCTCCTCGAACGCCTCCCGCAGCGCGCAGACGCAGGCGGTCTGCATCCCGGGGTCGCCCGGCGGGACGATAGCCCCGGCCCAGCGCGGGTCCGCGTCCGCGGTCGCGACCGCGCCGCCGGGGACC
>DASQDO010000220.1:0-10089 GCA_035634135.1 Actinomycetota bacterium | reverse complement strand
GCATCTGTCCCATATCGTTCTCGGCGTAGGAGAAGAGCGGCATCAACGTGTACTCGCGGCCACGGACCGATTCGGCAATGCTGTAGTGCCCCGGCCCGAAGCCAGCGCGGGTCAACGCGAAGCACTGTGGCCCGAAGAGATGACGCGGCGGGGCAGTCGGCCCGTTGATCTGGCACACTCCGCCGCTAAGTGAGTCGAGCGGGCGTTCGGCGCGCACGTACATCAACGAGACGGAGAACCCGACCCGCCCCGTGTCGAACTCCGATCCCGAGCTGGCGACGTAAGCACCCTGGTCGGTTCTGGTCACCTCGGCGGGCGGAGCTTTGAGATCGACGGGGGATGGTTCGTCCGCCACGACCTTCGTGGCCCCGCCGGTGCCGCCATGGAACCTGAGGGTTATCTCGATCGGCCCTGGGCCACCTATGAGATGCACGTCGTACGTCCCAGGGAGGAGCACGACGCGGCGAGCGGAAGCATTCCCTTGCACGTAGTACACGTGCTCTCGGGGACACCCGCCTCCGTCGCACACGTCCCAACGACCGACGATCAAGAGGTTTCGCATGGTCACCGCTTCGTCGGTGGACCGGTTGACGAACGCGACCCCTACAAAGGCGCCTTTCCCTGAGATGCTGACGTCTGAGTTCGGCCCATCCTTGCGCGCGTCGACCGTAGACGAGTCGATCCACACCTTGTTCGGGACCTCGACGACTGCGGACTTCGACCCGCCGGTGGACGAGAGCTTGGTGATGCCCGTTATGCGAGGGGCCGCGCCCGCGGCGTCGCCCGGCGCCGCCTGGACTAACGACGCGCCAACGGTGACACAGAGCAGCAACGACCTAAATCGGGACAATGCCTTCTCGCTTCTGCAGCTCAGGGCTCGGGGTCGTCCGCAATGACGCAGAACCCAACAACGCAGTTGCGTCACGGCTGCCGTCAGGCCCTTTGAAGGATGCACGCGCTTCCCTCTCCACGCCTTGAGATGCACCTTCTCCAGAAGTCGTATGGCTCCTGCTCGCCCGCTCATATCCGGCCGGCGGCACGGTCTTGGGCCCGCGGGGAGCCCTGCGGCCCCTAGCCCGCGAGGTCCTTCGCGATCTGGTCGAGGCGTTCTTCGACCGAGCCCGTGATCGTCCGGAACGCGACGCCGTGATGCCGTAGGAGCATCAGGATCCGGTCGTCGATCTCCTTCTGGAAGTCTGGGTCGTCGGGCCGGAGGTCGTCGAGCACGATCGGGAACTCGATCGGCAGGTAGTAGACGTGGGTGTAGTTCGTGCGGAGCCGGCGCTCGGCGAGCTTCTTGCACTCCTCCCAGAGCTCCATCTCCTTGCGCCACGGCTGGTTCTCGAGGACCCAGCCCGCGTAGGCCATGACGTCGACGAGCGAGCGGTCGCCGACGAACGAGTCCGTCGCCAGCTCGTTGTTGTACTGGCGGAGGAAGATGAGGCTCTCGGCTTCGACGGTAGCGTGCTTGTCGAGCTGGAAGCCGAGGTCGACGATGGCGCGGGCGACCTCGGGGAGGAGCGGGAGCTCGAGCCGGCGCGCGAGGATCTCGGCAAGTGTGGTCTTGCCGGTGGAGAAGCTGCCGACGATCGCGATCCGCCGCTGCACGGCCGCAACTCTCCCACGACCGGGCCGGCACGCGCGCCGGACGGACGGAAGAAGAGAGGATCATGGTGCGATGATCCACGGCGTCGATCGGAGCGCTCGGTGCTGAAGCACGTCGCGGCGGCCGTCCTCGCCGCCGTCACTACCATCGTCGTCGTCACGGGCGTGTTCCGCATCCTGCCCGCATCGGTTCCCACGGCCGTCCCGTTCGTGGGGGCCGTGCTCGCCGGCGCGGCGCTGTGGTGGATGCCCGACGTCCCCCGCTCGGTACCGGCCGGGATCGTCGCCGGCGCCGTCGTCTACGCCGGTTTCGTCTACTACGTTCTCCTCTCGTGGGGCTAGAGGGATTCGAGCGTCCGTTCGAGTCGGCGGGGCGGGCCGCGGCGTTCGTGTTCTCCGCCGTGGCGACCTCGACAGCAGTGCCGCTCGACGCTTGGCTCGTCGGGACCGACGCGATCGCACGGGACGAGGTCTTCTGCCGGCCAGTGGGGACCGTGACCGTAGCGATCGCGCGGTCGTGACGGATTACTACTTCGAGTCCAAGGACGTCGGCGAGGAGGGCAGGACGCGCGCGTTCTCGGCCCTCCTCGACGTTCTCGGCGACCAACTCGTCTGGGCCCACGTCGACGGGTACACGGACTATCGCGAGCTTCCGACGGAAGTCGAGCTCGCGTTCGAACGCCTGAAGGCCGTCGCCCTCGATCAATACCTGGAACGCTGGCGCGGTCCTCTGCTCAACCGTCTGTTCGCAAGGCTGGGCGATCCTCTGATGGCCGTCCGGCTCGATCTCGCGATCGAGAAACATCGCGAGATCCTCCGCGTCTACGGCCCCTACTCGATCCATGCCGAGGTCTACCGCAAGGGCGACAAGAACTCCGTGATCACGATCCACGATTGCGACGGGATCGGGTTCGACGCGGACGTCCAGATCGCTGCGCAGGTCGAGGCTCTGGCGGGGCTCCCGCCCGGCTCGGTCCGGGAGGTCCGCCCAGGCTCCTAACGGAACGGGCACTCCTTCCGCACGATCACGAACGGCGTGCAGAAGGCGCGCATCGCCGCGTAGCAGAGCTCTTCCTCGTTCTCGAAGTCCGGGCCCAGCGGGTCGGGCTGGCACGTCGAAGCCTGCGCCGGCGCCACCGCGAACGAGCTGCATGCCGCCACGAGGGCCGCGACGATCCCGACTCTGAGACGCATCCATCCCACCTCCGTCGATCCGATTGTCGGCGGACTCTTGGCTGTGGGGTCCGGAGAATCCTCCTAGGCCCCCAGGACCCCGGCGATCGCGCTGATCGGCGGAGCGAAGAAGTAGCCGCCGCCGGTGACCGTCACCCACTCGCGCTTCAGGTCGAGGCGGATCGGCTTCTTCCCCCCCGGGAAGTCGACGAACCGGGCCCGCGGCTCGCGGCCCTCCTGCCCGACGACGGGGTCGTGCCCGCCGAGGTTCGGCTGGACCGGCGAGTTGAGCCAGCGGCGCGTGAGGAACTCGAACTGGTCCTCGATCGTGCTCGCGTAGCAGAGGAACATCAGCCCGCGCTCCTGCGCGACGAGCTTGGACGACGGCTTCTTCACGCCCGCGATCGGCTCGCCGAACGGGATCCCGCGCCGCAGGATCATCCGCAGCAGGCCGTCGGCGGGCTTGCCGAGGTCGGTCGCGTCGTCACGCGGGTTGACCTTCCTGATGTGCGCGAAGTGCGGGCAGACCGCGCCGAGCGCGTCCGCCTGGGCGGGCGGATGGACGTCGCCGGGGTAGTCCGGGATCGGGCGGAGGCTCGAGGGCCGCGTGTCGTCGTCGACCACGAAGTGGTTGTTGGCGAACTCGTCTCCGGCCAGCATCGGGTCGTCCGCGTCCGGCACCCTCATCACCGGCGCACCGCTCGGCCACCGGCCGACGAGCATCGAAGCGACCCGTACCTCCGGAAGACCCACTTCGGCGGCGGCGTCGGCGACGAACTCCCAGAACGCGGGCACGTCCTGGAGCAGCCGCCGGCACACGACGTACGACCCGCGCCGCGCCCACTTCGGGAAGTTCGTCGCGGGAGGCGCGGACGCCGTCATGCTCTCGGTGTTCTGGCGCGGCTCACCCAGCAGGAACTGACCCGGCCACACGAGGAGCTGCCCCGGCTTGGCGTAGATCGCCGCATGCGGGTCGGCCGCGTCGACCCAGCGCGGCGTGATGAAGTCGCCCGGTGCCGCCGACACCTTGCCGCGCACGCCGGGCTGGGAGATGCCGTCCTTGAACCCGAAGTGCTCGTGGCCGCGCAAGGGGGCGGGGAGCGTGTCGCCTCGCTGCTCGAACAGGAGCTCGAGTCCCGCGGCCGCCGTCTCTTCCCTCAACGAGTCGACGGCCTCCTCGAGGTCCGCGGGCTCGTCGCTCGCGACGATCAACAGGATGTCGGCCTCGTTGTCCGGCCCCCCTACGACCCAGTTGTCCCGATGGCCGGGAGCACTCGGGTCCGTCGGATCGCCGAGATAGGTCGAACGCTCGGCCAGGCCCTGCCGGAAGCTCGTCTCGCCGAACGCGGCCGCTTGCTCCTTGCCGGCGAGCTTCGCGACCGCCACATTCGAGAACGCGACGTTGATCCACGTCGCCTTGAGGCCCGGCTCCTTCACGCCGAGCTTCAAGCGCAGCGCCCGGTGGGCCCTGACGAAACCGAGCACGTCGTCCATCGACGAGATGCGCGGCCCCAGCGACCGCAGCCATTCCTTCGCGGGCGGGACCTTGCCGATCCTCAGGAAGAGGAAGTGCTGATGGTCCTTGTTGAATCCCGGGATGACGTTGCCCTGGATGTCGTCGCGCGCCTTCGGCCCGGACACGGGCTCGGCCGGCGCACCGGCGAGCTCGACGCCGAAGTCGCTTCCCGTGCTCGGGATCTTGACGCCCTTCAGCAGCACGCGACCGGTCGCGTCGAGCCCTTGCAGAACCTCTCCCGCCCGCTTCTTCATCCGCGCCTCTTTCCCGCGATCCCGAGTGCCATCACCGTTACGTGCTCGGCGATCTCGCCCCCCGTGCGGATGGGCCGCCCGCCGATGCGGATGTCGCCGAGGACGAAGCCCTCGGACTTCGGGACGGCGAGCTCGACGCGCAGCGCGGCCCCCGGAACCCCGCGCCTGATTGTCCAGTAGTCGCCGACCGGCGAGCCGTCGGGCTTGCTCCAGCCGGTCGTGTCCCACCCGAGGATGTAGAGGCCGATGGGCTCTGCGAGCGTCAAGGACAACCCCTTGCGCGCGAGCGTGCCGACGTCGAGCTGGACGCGGGGGTCGGCGGACGTCTGGTCGCCGGGCGGGACGTCGTAGTTGTCCAATGCGGGCGCGCTGTTCACGCTGTTCTGTGCGAGCCCGATCGCGGCGTCGAGCCGGTTGATCGACTGGACGAAGTGGACGATGCCGCGGGTGGTGTTCCACTGGTTGCCGGGGTCGTAGGGGCCGCCGCCGGGGAAGAGGTCGGCCATCGTCACCGACGGGCTCACGAGCTCGCGGTAGAGCCGGAGGACGACGTCAGGGTGCCGGACCGCGAGGGCCCGCCAGTAGTCGGGCGTCTCGGTGACGAAGACGACTTTCGTGATCTTGCCGCGGCTCCTGGTGACGTGCCATTCCAGGTACTCCTCCTGGACCGCGCGCACCTCGCCGGCGGCGAACGCCGCCGCCCGCGAGTCCCTATGCGTCGTGACCATGAGGTCGCGGGGAAAGCCCATCCACACGAGCGCGCGCTTCGCCGCCGGCAGGAAGTCGGCCTCGCTGGGGTCGAAGAACTCGCCGCCGCCGCTCCCGGGGGTCACCCGCGCCGTCAGCCCGGCCACGTACGCGTGCCAGTCGTCGTAGAAGGGCGACCCGTCGGGAGCGTCGCGCAACGAGCCCGGGGTGTCGAAGCGCGTGACGAACGGCATCGCTAGAGACCCGATCCCGCTACGCAGGGCTGGCGCTTCGGCTGGAAGCTCGCGGCACGAGCGACCGCCTCGATGCGGACGCTGAGGCGCTCGGCGAGCTGGGCCCCCGCGACGATCCGCCTCCCGCCGAGCTTGATGGCGCCGACGGCGTAGCCGAGCGCCACCGGGGCCGCGAAACGGGCTCGCACGACGTGCCCGGGGTCGCCGCGCTCGACCGTCCAGAACGTCCGCGCATCGGTGCCGTCCGGGGTCGTCATGCCGGTCGTCACGAAGCGGTCGAGGTAGAGCCCCGGCGGGTCCTGCAACGTGATCTCGAACCGCTTCGCGACGAGGTTGTTCACGGCGGCCGCGATGCGCGGGTCGCTGTGCCTGCGCTCGTCGCCGAGCCCGCCGCACACGACCAGCGTCTGCGGATGCGAGACCGACTTGCCGTCCTTGCCCTTGCGCAAGACGGTGGCCTCCGCGGCGAGGATCACGGCCGCACGGAGGTTGTTGCTGCCCTGCATGAGATGGACGATCGGGCCGTCGGTCCGCGAGTTGAACGCGTTCGCGGCCTCGAAGATGCCGTGCGACCCCGACCGCAGGTCGTCGAGCGACACGTCCTGGCCGGTCGCGCTCTCGTAGAGGTCGACGAGGAGCTTCTGGTCGACGTCCATCAGGTGGTCGTAGTAGTCGGGGGTCTCGCTCGTGAACGTGACGCGCACGACCTTGTTCCCGTCGCGCAGGACGCTCCACTCGCAGTACTCGTCCTGCTGATTGCGGTCCCCGTCGGCGATCTCCCAGCGGCGCTCGGGGGCGAGGCGCTGGCTCAGCAGCCTTCCGGGGGCGGCTGGCCACGTCACCGCCGCCACGCTCGCGTCGGGCGGCGTGTCGGACTTCGTCGGGTTGTAGAAGTGCCGTCCGGGCGGTTCCGCGACGGCGTCGAACAGCTCCGAGAGGCGCGCGCTCCACGCCTTCAGCCCCTCCTTCGACAGCTCCTTCAGGTTGCCCGGGACGGCGAACCTCTTCAGCGGCACGGGGTCCTCCCCTCTAGGCGCTCACGAGCACGACGGTCGCGTCCCGCTTCATCGCGCGCCGCTCGTCGTCGTCGACGTCCGTCGTCGGGAACAGCAGCAGGGACTCGACCAGCCGCGTCTGGTCCCGCACGCGTTTCCGCTGCGACTCGGCGAGCCGGACGAAGTCGTCGAACCCCGCCTGCGTCTTCAGCTTCTTGGCGATCGCGTCGTAGTACGCCTCGAGCTCGTCACCGAGGGGGCCGGGCAGCGTCGCGGCCTTGTTCCAGCGGTCGACGAACTCCTTCTCGGGGCTATTGGCCGGTGTGGCCGCGGCCGCCGCGATGATCGCGTTCGCCATATCGTCGGAGTAGGTGCTCTTGCCGCTCTTGATCGTGGCGGTCTTCGGCGCGTGCTTGAGCAACGAAGCACGCCGCGCCGAGAACACCGGGTTCGGGAAGTCGACCATCAGCAGCGCGGCAGCGAGCCGCCTCGTTATCAGCCCCCGGTCGACCGCCTGAGCGAGCGTCTCGGTGTCCTCGAAGGCCCTCTCCGGCACGACGAAAGCGAAGTGCGTGTCACCGGGCTGGACGAACCCGTCGCCGTCGTCGAGCCTGAAGTCGAACGTCTTCAGGCTCTTGGCGTAGATCGCTCGGGAGACGGAGAAGCCGGGTGGCCCGGGAAGCCCGATGCGACTGAGCCCGTCGAAGTCGACGAAGAAGCCGGGAGGGAGGTCGAGCGGGCCCGCACCCTTGCTCTCCCGGCTGCTGCTCGCGAGGTTCACGGTCGGGGTCGTCACGATCTGCTCGACTACGCGAGCGGGATCGGTCACGGTCCCGTTGGCGGCGACGACCTGGTTGAGTCGCGCCTCGGTCCAGCGCGTGATGCTCGGCATGACGACCGCGGTCTCGCAGATCTCCGCGCCGAGCTTCTGCGTGAACCACGGGTGCTTGCGCCGCGAGTCGCCCTTCGGGAAAGCGTCTTCGAAGATGTCGACCTCGAACGAGTGCCAGTGCACCCAGGGGAGCCGGAGCTCCTTCATGATCAGGTTGCCGCTGGGATGCGACTCGAACGGGCCCTTGCCCTTCGTCGGGGGAGTGAGCGCGTGGCGCGAGTTGCCGGCGAACGCCCACCGCTTGGGGCCGGCCGACCGGTAGTAGTTGAAGCCCTTGCGCTTCTTGTCCCACGCCATGACCTCGACGAACGCGATGTCGGGCCCGGGGGTGCTGATGATCAGGTCGGGCCCCTTCGGGCCGGAGCCGCGGCTCACGAGGAAGCGCAGGCCCGCGTTGGTCGAAGGCGTCGCGTCGGCGAGCGGGATCTGGCTCCCCTCGCCGAGGACGAACGACATGTGGCTGCTCGGGCCCAGGGGGTGGTTCGCGCCGACCCGGGCGTCGACGGCGTCGAGGAGCTCGGCGGCGGTGCTCGGGAAGACGCCCTTGTTGAGCAGCAGCGTGGCGAAGGGGTCGCCGAGCTCGGCCTCCGTCTCGGCCTGGGTCATCTCGCGCGGCTGCTTGTCCTCGCCGACGACGAACCTGACGACGCGGCCCTGCGGCGCCCCCTTGATCGTGTTGAAGACCATGCAGGTCTCGTCGCCTGCCTTCGCGGTCACAGGGGCCATCGCCGCCTCCTAGCGCTCTACCCGACCAGGTCCGGGCTCAACGTAACGCGCGCGCTGGCGAGGCGTAAAGACAGTTGCAACGAATCGGGACGAAAGGTTCGGCCAGGTGTCCGCGATGTCACTTCGGAGGCAGCGAGCGGGCGTAATCGAGCCCGCGGCGCACCCACCTCGACAGCTGCGCCTTCGTCCGGACGTGCTCGGCGTCGAGGCGCAGCCACCCCCGCATCTCGCGCCCGCGCATCTCCATCGGATAGGCGTCGGTCTTCGCCAGCAGGGCCTCGGACTCGGCCGGGTCGACGCGCACGAGGATCCCGCCCTGCCCGCTCGCCGCGACCGCCATGTGCCCGCGGACGAGGAACGCGAGCCCGCCGAACATCTTCTTCTCGGTCAGCGCGCGCTCGCCGGCAGCGAGCTCCCGGATGCGGTCGGCCAGGTCCTCGTCGTAAGCCACTCGCCGATCTTACGGACGCCTCGCGTCCTGCAGCGTCCTCGAGCGGAACGCGGGCCGCACGCCGGTCCGGTAGACCTCCGTCGACAGGATCGAACGGAAGAAGTCGTCGCCGTACGCCTCGAACAGACAATCCATCTGGCTCGCGTGCGCCTTCACCGCGTCGACCTTCGCTTCGACGAGCTCGTCGTCGAGCCGGATGCCCGCGTCCGCCGGCCCGGCGAAGTCGGGATAGCCCGGCCAGAAGAAGTCGAACTCGTTGAGGCGGTGGACGGCGGTCCGCTCCCACGCCCGCGGCACGACTGCCTGCAGCACGCGCGCGCTCGGCTTCTCCCACAAACGGACGGCCGTCGAGACCCAGCTCGACAGCGCGCGGTGGTCGGGGTGGCCGGTGAACCCGTCGCTCCCGAACGTGACGATCACGTCGGGGTCGACGTCGACGAGCTCGTCGTGCAGCCGGGCGACGACCTCGTCCCACGCGACCAGGCAGAGCCCGCCGTCGGGGAGGTCGAGGAACCGCTGCTCGGTGACGCCGAGGCGGGCGAGCGAGGCCTCGAGCTCGGCCGTCCGAACGGCTCCTAGGTCGCGCGCCGGCCACACCTGGCGGTGGTAGAGGCCCGCCTCGCCGCGCGTGAGGTGCAGGCACACGACGCGATCACCGCGCCGGACCGCGTCCGCCATCAGCCCGCCGGACGTGAACACCTCGTCGTCGGGGTGCGCCCAGATCCCAAGGATCGTCCTCATCTCCGTAGTCCTTCCTTCAGCGGGTCGTCGTGGGGTTGGACCGTCCGTCGCGCGAAAGCTCATCTGTCCGCACGAGACGGGGACGCATCGTCAGCGGTTCCGCGGGAAGCCGCGGGGGCAGCCCGAACATCGGGAAGAGCCACTCGGCGTCAAGGAAGAAGCAGATGCCGCGGATCTTGCGGCCGGCGACGTCGAGCACCTGCAGCGACCACGCGTCGAAGCCGCCGTCCGCGGCGGGCTTGTACTGGGCGAAGGCCGGCGAGGCGTTCGCCCTCACCGGCACGAGGCGGGACCCGCGGCACCCGATGCCTCGCCCGAGGCACCACCTCCGGATGTCCTCGTGCGTGTTGAGCCACAGCTCGTAGGGCGGCATCGTCCACGTCGCGTCGTCGTGCAGCAGCGACGTCAGCCGGTCCATGTCGTAGCGCTCGAACGCGTCGACGTAGAGCGCGAGCAGGGTCTCGGTGCGGTCGTCGAGAGCGTCCGGCGCGCTGCCCGAGTGCACCTCCGCGTTCGCGAGCGTCGCGCGCGCACGCTGGAGCGCGCTGTTCACGCCGGCGACGGTCGTGCCGAGGAGCTCGGCGACCTCGCTCGCCCTCCAGCCGAGGACGTCCCTGAGGATCAGCACCGCGCGCTGCTTGGGAGCGAGGTGCTGCAGCGCGGCGACGAACGCGAGCCGGATCGACTCACGGAGCTCGGCGGCCGCGGCGGGGTCGCTTCCCGCCGGCATCAGCTGCGCGTCGGGGATCGGCTCGATCCACACCGCCTCCGGCAGGCGCTCGCCGAGAGGCGAGT
>DASQDO010000219.1:0-1957 GCA_035634135.1 Actinomycetota bacterium | reverse complement strand
GGCGCCCACGGCGTGACGGGGTGGCTCGCCCGGAGCCTGCGGGGCGCCCCCGGGGTCCCGGCCGAGTTCCAGCTCTCCCTCCAGGGGACGGCGCTCCGGATCGCCGGCAACCACCGGGCGCTGCTCGAGGAGACGGCACTGGCGCTGTCGTTGCTCGACCGTGCCGGGGTCGAGGCAGTCGTCCTCAAGGGGCCAGCGCTGGTCGAGCGGTACCACCGCGACCCGACGCTGAGGTCGTACGGCGACGTCGACCTGCTCGTCCGCCCGGACCGCTTCGGGGCGGCGCTGGCCGCGTTCCAGGAGGCGGGCTACCTGCTCGCGGACCGCAACTGGGACTTCCTCGTCGACGACCTGCGGGGGCAGGTGCACCTCACGACCCCGCGGGACGAGGTCATCGAGCTCCACTGGCACGTGGTCAACGGCTCGAGGCAGCGGCGCACGCTGCGCATGTCGCCCGAGGAGATGTGGGACGCCGTCGAGGAGACGACGCTCGGCGGAGCACCGGCGCGTGTGCTCGCCCGCGAGGACGAGCTCGCGCACCTCACGCTGCACGCCGCGATGCACGGCTGCAACCGGCTCGTCTGGTTGCTCGACGTAGCGGCCCTCATGTCCGCCGGAGACCTCGACTGGGACCGCGTCGCCGCGCGGCTGCGCCGGTGGCGCTTCGGGACCGGAGGGGGCCTCGTCCTCTCGCTCGCACGGCACTGGGCCTCGGCCCCCGTCCCGGGGGAGGTCCTGCGGGCGCTCGTCGGCGCGCCCACGCGGGCCCTGGCCCGGCGCGCGGTCGACGGGTGGGACCTGGGGGCCGCGGGTGACGGGTCGCAAGCCCGCGAGGCGTTCTTCGCGACCGCGGGCGACGACGTCGGGACGCGCGCCGGTCTCGCCCTCGACGCGGTCGTCCCTGCACGCGGCCAGCAGGTCGAAGCGCCCGAGGGCGTGCTCTACCGGGCGAGCGTCGGGACCTTCCACCGGATCCGCGGCAAGGTGTTCCACCGCGACCACCGCGACGCCATGGCCGAGTACGTCTCCGTCGGCGACCAGGACGAGGGGCGACGCCGGTTCGTCGACGCGGTCGCCGCCACGGCCGCGCCACCGGGCGCGCGGCGGGTGCTCCTCGTCTCGCCGTCGCAGTCCATCGGCATGTCCCACTACACGCGTGCGCTCGCCGACTCGATGAGCGGCGCGACCGCCGTCGAGGTCGTGGACGCCGCGACCGGCGACCCGCTGTCCGAGGTGGCGTCGCGGTGGCGCGCGGCGGACGAGGGCGTTCGGGCGACGACTAGGGTGCTCGTCACGTCTCCGCACTGGGCGACGCCGGCGCTCTTGCAGGCGACCGGCTGGAGGGGCGGGTTCGTGTGGCACGACCCGATCCTCGACGCCGCCACGCCCCGTACGAAGCCGCTGCACGAGCTCTACTACCGGCTACTGACGCGCAAGCTCGGCGTCGTGGTGCTGCACGGGTCGGTGTTCGAGGGCCGCGTCGCCGAGCTCGGCCTGCCCGCTCGCGAGGTCGTCGTCGTCCCGCACGGGTTCGTGCCGAACCAGCTCGTCGCCGACGACCCCTACGACCCGGCCGGCCCCTTCGTCTTCGCCGGGCGGCTCCATCCCTACAAAGGCCTGGACGTGCTCCTGCGCGCCCTCGCGTCGATCCCCGGTGACGGAGCACCGCCGGTCGTGGTCGCCGGAGCGGGCGTGACGCGCGAGCTCGTCCCCGCGAGCCTGGCGTCGGTCGAGGTCAGGCCGGGAGAGATCCCGGACGACGAGCTGCGGGGGCTGATCGGCGCGGCGAGCGCGGTGCTGCTCCCCTACGAGCGCGCGAACCAGTCCGGCGTGCTGGCGACGGCCTTCCGATCGGGCCGCCCCGTGATCGCGTCGGACGTCGGGTCGTTCGCCGAGTACGTCCGCGACGGCCACAACGGGCTCCTGGTCCCGCCGGGTGACCCGGCGGCCCTCGCCG
>DASQDO010000218.1:0-7877 GCA_035634135.1 Actinomycetota bacterium | reverse complement strand
ACGTGGACGGCCTTGGTCGACGGGCCCGACGGTGCCTTCGACGTCGGCGTCGCCGGCAACCCCGACGAGGCGCTCTCGCAGGTGATCGACACGATCGCCCTCCACGACTTCGGCTCCGACGGCGACGACGACCGGTACCGGCCCTGATCTAGCTACGCTCGGCCCATGACCTGGGCCCGGGCTCTGCTGACCATCGCCGCCGTCTCCATCGCCGCCGCGGCCCTCGTGGGGCTCGTCTCTCGGGTTCCCGCCGAGGTCCGGGGGCGCCAGGCCGATCCCAGCGCTACCGATCCCGAGCTCGGCTCCAGCTTCACCGACGAGCAGGTCTCTCGACATGCGGCCTACCAGCGGCCGGGCTACGTCTCGTTCGCGGCCGGGCTCGTCGTGCAGGTCGTGACCCTCGTCGTCCTCGCCCGGGGGCCGTGGGCGAAGCTGATCGAGGGCCTGGAAGATCGCATCGGCGCATGGCCGCTCCGGGCCCTCGTCGCCGGGGCCCTCGCCGGGCTGGTCCTGACCGCGATCGCACTCCCGCTCGCCTTCGTGCGCGGCTACACGATCGAGCACGCGTGGGGCCTCTCGACGCAGGACGTCGGTGGGTGGCTCGCCGACCGCGCCAAGGGGGCCGTGATCGGGGCGGTGACGTCGGCCGTCGCGGCCCTCGTCTTCTTCGCCGTCGTCAGGTGGCAGCCGCGCACGTGGTGGGTCTTCGGGTGGGCGGCGTTCACGGGGCTCACCGCGGTCATGTTCTTCCTCTGGCCCGTCGTCATCGCGCCGCTGTTCAACAAGTTCACGCCGCTCGAGCCCGGCCCCCTCGACGACCGCGTGAGGGCTCTCGCCGAGGAGGCCGGGGTCCCCGTCGACGAGGTCCTCGTCGCCGACGCGAGCCGGCGTACGACCGCGGAGAACGCCTACGTCGCCGGGCTCGGCAAGACGAAGCGCCTCGTCGTCTACGACACGCTCCTGAAGGCGAACGACGACGACCGGACCGCGTTCGTCGTCGCGCACGAGCTCGGCCACCAGGCGAAGAGCCACGTGCCGAAGAACCTCGCGATCGCGAGCGCCGGGCTCCTCGCCGCGTTCGCCTTCCTCGGCTGGCTCGGGGGCCGGGGCTCGTTCTGGGGCTGGGCCGGAGCGGACGGGCCGGGCGACCCGCGGGCTCTCCCGCTGCTCGTCCTCCTGTCGATCGGTCTCACGCTCGTCTCGACCCCGCTGGAGTCCGCGCTGTCGAGGCGCGACGAGACCGAGGCCGACCGGTTCGCGATCGAGCTCACGGGCGACCCCGACGCGGCGGTGGCGGCGTTCCGCCGCCTCGCGCTGGCGAACCTCGCCTACCTCGACCCCCCGCCGCTAGCCGTGGCGGCGTTCTACAGCCATCCGCCCATCCCGGACCGGATCGACGCCGTCTTGGCCACAGCGGGAAAACACCACTAAACTGGGACCCACTCGTCTTGCTGGAGCAACGCTGCTCCCGACCGCGCCCAAGATCAGGGGGGACCCATGCCCGCAGAGACAATCATCGAGAAATTCCAGGAGCGCATCGCCGAGCACCCCGACGCGGTCGCCCTCAAGTACAAGTCGGGCGGCGCCTGGAAGGACATCACGTGGCGCGACTACGGCGACCGGGTCCGCCGCGCCGCCAAGGGGCTCATCGCCCAGGGCCTCGGCCACGGCGACAAGATGTCGCTGCTCTCCCTGAACCGTCCCGAGTGGCACGTCGCCGACGTCGCGTGCCTGTCGATCGGTGCCGCCACCGCGCCGATCTACGTGACGAACTCGCCCGAGCAGGTCGCGTACATCGTGGCCCACTCCGAGTCCAAGGTCGCGGTCGTCGAAAACCCCGACCAGCTCCAGAAGATCCTCAAGATGCGCTCGGAGCTCCCGGCGCTGAAGAAGGTCGTCGTGATCGAGGGCTACGGCGGCGACGCGGACCCCGACTTCGTCATGAGCTGGGACGACTTCCTCAAAGCGGGCGACACGATCGCGGACGCGGACTTCGACGCCGCACGCGCCAAGGTCGAGCCGAAGGACCTCGCGACGTTCGTCTACACGTCGGGCACGACCGGCCCGCCCAAGGCCGTCATGCTCACGCACGCGAACGTCATGTGGACCGCGCGCAGCTCCGAGGCGATCATCCCGCTCGGCGAGGCGACGAAGGGCAAGGCCGTCAGCTACCTGCCTCTGTCGCACATCGCAGAGCGCATGCTCACGCACTTCCTCCAGATCTACTACGGCACGACGACGTGCTTCGCGGAGTCGCTCGACACGCTGCTCGTCGACCTCCAGGCGATCAAGCCGACGTACTTCTTCGGCGTCCCGCGCGTGTGGGAGAAGTTCTACGCGGGCGTGCAGGCGAAGATGGCACAGGCCGACCCGAACGACCGCAAGACGAAGCTCGCGCGCAAGGCCATCGGGCTCGGCAAGGAGATCACCAAGCTCGAGCAGGAGGCCGTCGAGCGCGGGGGACGGACGACCGACGCGAAGATCCCGCTCGGCATGAAGCTGCAGCACGCGGCCCTCGACAAGCTCGTGCTGCACAAGATCCGCGCCGCGTTCGGGCTCGAGGAGTGCGAGCTCGCGCTGTCGTCGGCGGCCCCGCTGTCGCCCGAGCTCATCTGGTTCTTCCACTCGATCGGCCTCAAGATCGCCGAGGGCTACGGCCAGTCGGAAGACAACGGCCCGACTTCGTGGAACCCGCCCGACGCGATCCTCATCGGTTCGGTCGGGAAGCCGATGCCGGGCCTCGAGGTCAAGCTCGCGGAGGACGGCGAGATCCTCGCCCGCGGCGGCAACGTGATGGCCGGCTACTTCAAGGACGACAAGGCGACGCGCGAGACCATCGACGAGGACGGATGGCTCCACTCCGGCGACGTCGGCGAGTTCAACGAGCACGGCTTCCTCAAGATCACCGACCGCAAGAAGGACCTGATCATCACCGCCGGCGGCAAGAACATCGCCCCGCAGGAGATCGAGAACAAGATCAAGGTCCACTCGCTCATCAGCCAGGTCGTCGCGATCGGCGACCGCCGTCCGTTCATGACGTGCCTGATCACGCTCGACCCCGAGAAGGCGCCGGTGTGGGCGAAGGAGCAGGGGATCGACGGCGACATGGCCGCGATCGCGAACCACGAGCGGACGATCAAGGAGATCGAGGGCGCGATCAACGAGACCAACAACGGCCTCGCCAAGGTCGAGCAGATCAAGAAGTTCCGCATCCTCGAGCGTGACTTCCTCCAGGAGGAGGACGAGATCACGCCGACGATGAAGGTGAAGCGCAAGACCATCAACGAGATCTACGGCGACGCGATCGAGGAGATGTACTCGAAGGAGTCACCCCCGGGGGCCGCGATCAAGGCGCCGCTGCACAAGTAACGACCGGACCGAAGACAAGGGCCCCCGAAAGGGGGCCCTTGGTCGTTGGCCTTCCGATGCTCGCAGGTGATAGCCCAAGCCGAGCCCGGGCCGGAGAAGGAGTCGTGCGTCGGTCCGACGAAGTCTTGGCGGTCGGATGGTGGAGCGGGCGCTTTCGGCCCGACGACTGGGGAGTCGAGCATGAAGAGGATCGTCACAGTGGTAGCCGTCGCGGGGTTGGTCGCGTCGGCCTTGCACGCTGCACCCGCAGCGGCCCAGACCGAGGTGACCGTGCCCGAGGTCGTCAACATCGAGGACCCGTTCGGTGACGCGAACTCGCTGGGCGGCGACCAGCAGCTGCCGGCCGGTGACGCGAGCACCGTGTCCGACCTGGGCAAGGTGTGGTTCAGCCACGACGCCACGAACTTCAACGTCCACATCCTCACTGAGGGGCCGCCGGCTGCGAACACGGTCGGCCTCCAGTTCGTCGTCACCGGGGGGCCCGAGGGTTGCGCCGTTTTCAGCGGCTACTTCAACGGCCTGACGTACCTATCCGACGCGTTCAGCCGGTTCGTCGACAACTGCAACAGCCTCGACCCGATCGACGGAACGTTCACGTTCGTCGAAGGCCCTGAGGGCCGCGGGCTGGCGACTCTGACGATCCCGCGCGCGGGCACGCCGTTCCTCGCCGACGGCGCCGCGGTGTCGGCCCCGGTGGTGCAGTCGTGGATCTTCGCCGGCGGGGAGCAGCTGACGCCGTCCGGCTACCGGGGCGTCCGGCAGATGGTCGACGACACGAAGCCGGGCACGGACTACGCGATCGCCGCGGAGGAGCCCGTCGACGAGCCCGAGCCGACCAAGCCCAAGAAGCCGAAGAAGCCCAAGAAGCCGAAGAAGCCGAAGCCGTAACCTCGAGAGGGCCCCCGAACGGGGGCCCCTCGTGCGTTCCCGGCAGGACAAGCGAAGCGAGCCGTCGAACCTTCGGGGAGTCACGGCGGACGAACAATCGGAGGTTCCCCTCATGCGCGTCTCGCGCCTTCTCATCGCGTGCTTAGTCGCGGCCTGCTCGGCCGTGCCTCTCGCGTCACCGGCCCTCGCACAGGACCCCGAGTGCCCCTCGGACTGGGCGGGCCAGTACCTGCTCTCTTTGATCCCGCCGATCCCGGCCTTCGAGCCGGTCGAGTTCGACGAGGAGACCATCACGATCCGGGGCGACCTCGTCGCCGGCGAGGCAGCGGCCCTGATCGACCACTACGTCTCGAACACCGAGACGTTCCTGACGTGTCTGCAGGAGTACGTGGACGGCCTCGTCAGCCCCTACGCCGACTGCGTTTCCGAGAGGTCGGCCCCCGTCCTCACGAGCCCGGACCCCGTCGGCCGCTACGTCGAGGTGGGGGCGGACCTCGTCGTGAAGGTGCACTACGCGCAGGCGATGGCGGACGTCGTGGCGATCTTCAACTGCAACGACATCGTCACCTACGGCGACACCCAGAGGTAGCCGGGGGCCGAAAGGGATACGACGGAGTTCCGAGAAGACTCATCAGGGGGGACGGCGAAAGCCGTGTGGACGAGGCAAAGGAGCCTTGCGGTGAGACGACACCTTCTCGTGCTGGCGATAGGCGCAATCGCGATCGGTGCGACCGGAGTTACTCCGGCGAGCGCAGACGCTCCTCCGTGGCCGATCAACTGCGTGACCGACTACGGAACGGTGCCGCCCGGCGCTCAGTCCGTGTACGTGGACTCCTCGGGACGACTGGTCGTGAATCCCGAAGCCGCGCCCGGCGACGTCGATGCCTTCGCGGCCTGGGCGCCGGACAAGTTGCTCGCCATGTATCCGTGCCTCGTCGGGCCGGTATTCATCGACGGCGTCGTTTGCACCTACCAGAAAGCATTCGAGGCAGTGGACAGTCTCGACCCGACCAACTCGTATCTCCGCTACGTGTACCCCAACCCGAATGGCCCCGGATACGTCGTCGACCACCCGCGCCTCTTGGCCGACGTCTCGCATGTCGTGGGGTGCCTGGCCACGGTGTGAGTGGCCGTCGGCGAGGACAGGGCGCCCCCCGAAAACCGGCCGCAGGAGGCCATCCCGCGGCGGCGAATAACCCAGAAAGCCCTGAAACGACCTCGTAGCCGAACTGCGAAAAGGGGAATCTCGTCATGAACAAGCGCACCTGCTCGATCGTCCTGGCCCTCGGCCTGGTCGTCTCCGGCGTCATCGCCGGCCCCGCCACCGCCGGCAAGAAGAAGAAGCCCAAGCCCAAGGTATGCACGGCATTCCAGCCGGGCGAGCTGGGCGCGGAGGCCGAGACGGTCGTCGTCACCGACGCCCACACCGCCGAGGCCCCCCTGCTCCACGCGTTCTCGCTCGACATGGCCTTCGACGAGGGCGTCAACGACGTCCTCAACGAGGAGGCCGGAACGCCGCTGCCGGGAACCCCGCACCACTACGTGAACATCCAGGTCGACTCGAAGGCGGCCACCGCCGGCCTGTACGTCACGTGGGAGTTCGACTCCAACCGTGACTACGACCTGTGGGCCTACAACGCCGACGGCACCGAGGCTGCCTCGGCGCACGGCTTCCAGCCGCTGATCGCGACCGAGGGCCAGCCCGAGCCGGCGGACCAGTCGAACACCGGGACGAACCACGCGGGTCACTCCACGGCGACGACCGAGAACATCGTTGGGCTCATCACCAACGACTGCGGTGGCTACACGATCGACACGGCCACCTACTTCGGTGAGGGCGGCGACTTCGAGCTGAAGATCTGGCTCGGCGAGGGCACGACCGCTCCCGGCGTCCCCGAGTAACCACCAAGCAAGACTCCAAAGAGGGGCCCTCGAGGGGCCCCTCTTTTGTTTTGCCCGTACACTGGACGGAGCTGCGGCTACCTGTGCAAGGAGGCGACAGTGCCCGTAACGGTGAACGACGTCCGCGCGTACAAAGAGCGCGGCGAGAAGTTCGTGATGCTGACGGCCTACGACACGCCGTCCGCCCGGCTCCTCGACGAGGCCGGGATCCCCTTGATCCTCGTCGGCGACACGATGGGGATGGTCCTGCTGGGCTACGGCTCCACGGTCCCCGTGACGATGGACGAGGTCGTGCACCACACCGCCGCCGTCGCGCGCGGGACGACCAACGCCCTGGTCGTCGGCGACATGCCGTTCATGAGCTACCAGATCTCGGTCGAAGACGGCATGCGCAACGCCGGACGACTTCTCCAGGAGGCCGGCGCGAACGCCGTCAAGCTCGAGGGGGCCGGCCGGTCGCTCGACCTCGTCGAACGGCTCGTCGAGGCGGGTATCCCCGTGATGGGGCACCTCGGCCTCACCCCGCAGTCCGTCAACCAGCTCGGTGGCTACAAGGTGCAGGGCCGCACCGAGGAAGCTCACCACAAGCTGATCGAGGACGCCAAGAGCCTCGAAGCCGCGGGCATCTTCTCGCTCGTCCTCGAAGCCGTGCCCGAGCCACTAGCGGCCGAGGTCACGACCTCGGTGGCGGTCCCGACGATCGGCATCGGAGCGGGCCGCTACTGCGACGCCCAGGTCCTCGTGTGGCACGACTTCCTCGGGATCACCGACGGCCACCTCCCGCGCTTCGTCAAGCGCTACGCGAACCTGGGCGAGGAGATCAAGCGGGCCGCGCAGGAGTTCGCCGCCGAGGTCGCCGAGGGCGCCTACCCGGGACCCGAGCACGTATACCGCTGACCGGCCTGTCCGTTACGGGGCTTGAGTCACCCCCGGCGGACGCCGATGAAGTACCCGATGAGCATGAACGACGTCCACGCGCCCGAGAAGGTGCGGTGCCAGTCCTGCGGAGCGAAGAACCCGCCGGACGCCGAGTGGTGCGGCCAGTGCCTGAAGCGGTTCCAGGCCCCTCCGCCGCCCCCGCCGGTCGCCGCTCCTGCGTCCGTTACGTCGGGCGCGCCCGCGTCCGCCGGTTCCGTGAAGCCCGGGGTCGAGCGCGGGAACTTCCGTTCGACCGACGAGGGGATCCTGTGGCGCTGCACGTCCTGTGACCACGAGAACCCCCTCGAGGACCCCGCGTGCGCCGTGTGCGGGACTCCGTTCGCGCAGGCGGTACGGCCGCCGGAGCCCGAGCGCGCGCAGCGCGACCCCGGAACGGTCGCGCTGATCTCGCTGTTCTTCCCGGGGGCCGGGCACGCGTACCTGGGGCTGTGGCCGCAGGCGATCGCGCGCGCGGTCGTCAGCGCGTGGGTGATGCTGATGGCCGGCGTCTTCGCCATAGGCGTCGGGGTGGTGTCGATCGCGGCCGTCTACGGGCTGGCGGCGTTCGGGCTGTGGGGGATCGCTGCGCACGACGCGTTCCGCGAGGCGAATGGCGAGCCCAAGCGGGTCCTCCTCCAGGGCCGCCGCTTCACGTACCTCGTCCTCGGCCTCTTGAGCGTGCTCCTAGCGTCGATCTTCCTGATGTCCTTCGCGGGTCGCTAGCCGAGGCGCCGAGCCTCCACCGGCCCGTCCGGCCCCTCGACGTCCCACGATCCTCCGCTGAACGCTGCACCGTGACG
>DASQDO010000217.1:0-6148 GCA_035634135.1 Actinomycetota bacterium | reverse complement strand
CGCGGTCCACGAGAACGTGGCGGCGTACGACCTCGCCGGGTCGATCGAGCGCGACGAGCCCAACCTCGCCCCGGACGTCGAGCTCGGCGCGCGCTGCCTGATGCATCTCGAGGGCCTCTGGGGCGAGCACCTGATGTCGGCGTGGGACGCCGGCCGATCCTCGCTGCTGTAGCTCGTGCGCGAGAAGCTGACGTACGTCCTGCCCTTCAAGGCGTCCGGCGACGAGGACCTCGACGACCTGACGGGGTACCTGCAGGGCCTTTCACTCGTCGCCGACGTCATCGTCGTCGACGGATCGGAGCCGGAGACGTTCGCGCGTCACGACGCGCTGTGGAAGGACCACGTGACGCACGTTCCGCCGCGGCCGGGTCTGGCCTTCGCGAACGGCAAGGTCGACGGCGTGATCACCGGCGTCGAGCTAGCGCACACGGAGAAGGTCGTCGTCGCCGACGAGGACGTCCGCTACGACGTAGCCGCGCTCCAGCGGATGAGCGAGCTGCTCGAGTCGTACGACCTCGTGCGGCCGCAGAACTACTTCGACCCGATGCCGTGGCACGCGCTGTGGGACACGGGACGGATCCTGCTCAACCGTGCGCTGGCCGCCGACTATCCCGGCACGCTCGGAGTGAGGCGTTCGCTCTTCCTCGACGCGGGCGGATACGACGGGGACACGATGTTCGAGAACCTCGAGATGATTCGCACGATGGAGGAGGCCGGCGCAACCTCGGTCGCCCCGCTCGACCTGTACGTGCGGCGGATCCCACCGGAGTCACGTCACTTCCTCGCGCAGCGGCCGCGCCAGGCCTACGACGACCTCGCCCAGCCCTGGAGGCTCGTGACGTTCGCGTCGATCGTCCCGGGAGCCGTGGTCGCGGCCCGCAGACGTCCGTCGCTGATCCCGCTCGGGGCGCTCGTGATCGCCGGGCTCGCCGAGGTCGGGCGCCGGCGGGCGGGCGGGACGCGGGTGTTCCCCGCGGCGGCGTCGATGGCGGCGCCGGTGTGGGTCACCGAGCGCGCCGTCTGCACTTGGATAGCGTTATGGCACCGGGCCCTCGGCGGCGTCCCCTACCGCGGCAGCAGGCTGAAGGTCTCGGCGAACCCGCGGCGCGTGATCAGGCGCCGTCTGGCGGGGCGCACCGGCCACTCTCTGCGGTGAACTTCGTCGCCTTGTGCGTGCCGTCGCAAAAGGGCTTGATGCGCGAGCGGCCGCAGCGGCAGAGCGCGATCGTCTTGCGGCCGACCTCGATCGGGTTGCCGTCCTGGTCGACGAGCTCGAACGGCCCCCGCACGAGCAGGGGCCCGTCCTTGTAGGGAGTGATCCGGGCGCGGTCCACGACCGCGTTATGCCCCCGAGGCGAGGGCGGCAACCTCAGCCGTCGACCAGGAACGTCTGCAGGGGGCCCAGCAGGCGCTTCGAGCGCTTCGACACGTGCGGGAGGCGCGCCAGGCGGTGGGTCGGCGGCTCCCCGGCCTCGCGGCGTTCGAGCTGCTCGAGGGCCGTCGGGATCCACACGTCGTCGACGATCTCGGCGGGGGCGCGGCCCTCGAGCGATTCGACTTCGACCTCCAGGTGCTCCGCCCACAGCCGCAGGCGCGTCTCGCGCGCCAGTCCTTCGTCGCGCGTCACGACGTTGACCTCCGAGTCGTTGAACAGCGAGTGGTTGTTGAGGTTGCCCGAGCCGCTCGTGAGCCACCGGTCGTCGACGATGCCTCCCTTGGCGTGCACGTAGACGGGCGTCGTGCGATCGCCGTCGCGCGAGTGCAGAGTCGACGCGACGAACCGTCCCGCGCCGTCGTCGGCCTCCGCGAGGACGGCGAGCTGTCCCAACGTGTCGTCCTTGCCGGTCGTCGGCTTCGACGGGAGCACGAGGACCAGGCGGAAGTCGTCGCTCGGAGGGTTGCGCAGCTTCTCCGCGAGGATCCTGACGACCTCCGACGACCACAGGAACTGGTTCTCGAGATAGACGAGCTCGCGCGCCTCGCGGAGCGCGGCGACGTAGCTCGCCAGCAAGGTGAAGTCGCCTCTCGGCAGACCGTCGTAGACGTTCTCGGGCACGGTGCGCACCAGCTGGGCCTCTACGTCGCCCGACGGCGGCGGAGATCCGACGGGCGGATACTCGCCGGCGTTCTCGGCCCAGCGGAGCGCGAAGTGCGCGGCGACGTCGCGCACGAGCGGACCTTCGATGCGGAACGCGGCGTCGTGCCAGCCCATGGGCTCCTTCGGAGGATGGTGCGACCCGTCGAGACGGCTGGCGCCGAGCGTCGAGAAGTCGAAGCCTCCGACGAACGCCGTCGTGCCGTCGACGATCACGAGCTTCTCGTGATGGCAGTGGAGGAGGCGCTCCTTGGAGTCGAGCGCGACGCGCACCCCGTTGAGCCGGCCGAGCCGCTCCGCGACGGCAGCGGCTTCCGCGCGGCGCGGACGGAACGGCGGGGGCAGCGGGGCCCCGGCCCACGACAGCACGCGCACGTCCGCGTTCCGGCCGGCCTCGGCCAGCGTCTCCTCGAGCGTCCCGTGCTCTGCGAGGTCGAAGTCCGGCTCGATGTGCCAGCCGGCGACGTGGACGTGGTCGCGCGCGCCGGCGATCGCGTCCGCCATCGCGCCGAACGCCTCCTCGCCGTCGACGAGCACTTCGAGTGAGGTCCCGGCCCGCGGCGGCGAGCCGCCCGTCGCCCACTCCTCCGGCGGATCGAAGACGTGGTCCCAGCCGATCTTGCGCAGACGCCGGCGGTGGTGGGCGCGGAGGCTCCGCTCGAGGGCCTCGCCGAGCGCGCGGTCCAGCCGATACAGCGGTTCGGCCTTCATCCGGTCGGAACCTATTAGGTTGCCCTCATGGGGTCACGCCGGGACGGTGGTCTGCGGGACAAGACCGAGTCGTTCTTCGGCCACGTCGAGGACGTCCTCTACGTGGCGATCGCCACCGCGCTTGCGCTGGTCGGGGTCGGTTTGTTCGGCTACGTCGTCTACGACTTCGTCTCGAAGATGGGCGACGGCGACTTCACGAAGAAGATCCTGTCGCTGCTCGACGGCCTGCTGCTCGTGTTCATCATCACCGAGCTCATCCACACCGTGCGGGCCGTGATCGACGAGCGGGTCCTAGTCGCGGAGCCGTTCCTCCTCGTCGGCATCGTCGCGGCGATCCGCCGGCTCGTAGTCGTCGGCGCGGAGGCGAAGGACCTCCTCGGCAAGCCCGAGTTCGGCGACGCGATGACCGAGATCGGGATCCTCACGGGAACCGTCGTCCTGCTCGCCTTCGCGATCTTCCTCCTGCGCAACACGGAAAAGAGCGAGCCGACCTCCGAGCACGAGCCGGGGTAGTCATTCGAGCGGCAGCTCCGTAAGGGCCCGGCCCCCGACGTCGTCTACGAGGAACAGTTCCACGCGTTCCTCGTGGGGGCCGAAGAGGCCCGGCCGCAGCATCGCCCCGAACCACTTGAGCCCGCTCGACTCGTACGACCGCGTCACCGCCGCTATCCGGCCGTCGACCATGACCGCCACGCGCGGCCTCCGCCGGAACGGGACTCCCTCCAGCAGTCCCTCGAAGAAGGCCGGGAACTCGTCTCCCTGGGGATCGGCTCGGACCAGCGTCTCCACCGCGCTCGCATGCGCCGTCACCTTGCCCGGCGGCGCGATCGACAGCTCCGCCTCGGTCAGCCCGACGAGCTCCTCCGACTCTCCCGGCGCCACGCGCCACAGGTTCCGGCCGACGAGCTCGTGCTTCTCGCGGGCCGCGCGTTTCAGCTGCCGCCCGAACCCCTCGATCGGCACGTCGACCACCGCGCGCGGCCTCGCCCGCCGCGGCGCGTGCGCCCACAGCGAGAGCCCGTCTACGTCCGGCCACGTCTCTACGCCGAGGATGTCGGCGAGCGTCGGGAGGACGTCGACGCTCTCGACCGGGGTACGCGAGACCCACCCGACGCGCTGCCCCGGTGCCTTCACGAACAGCGGCACCCCCGCGAGGGTCGCGGCGGTCCGCTCGTGCGGCAGCCTTTTCGGCAGCCCCGGCTCCCATCCGATCCCGTGGTCCGCCGTCACGACCACGACCGCGTCGTGCAGCAGGCCCGTCCGCTTCAGCCTCACCAGCAACGCGTCGACGAGCCGGTCTGCGAGCCGCACCTGCATGAGATGCCGCTGGTACCCCTGCGCCACGAGCCACCCGTCACGCCGCCACGACCTGCCGCGCCCCCGCCGGTCGACCTCCCCGGGCATCGGGTCGACCTCGTAGTAACGCTGCCCCGAGGGCAGGTATCGCCACGGCCCGTGCGGGAACACGAGGTGGAGGAAGTGCAGCCGCGGGCGGTCGGGACGCTCGAGCCCGGACAGGAACGAGAAGAACAGCGCTGCCTTCTCGCCACCGCCGAAGCCGCGGAACCTCTGCACGGGCGGTGGCCTGATCGGCGCGTCGCAGAGCTCCGGCGGGCACAGGTTCGGCGGGACGTTCGCAGCGCGGATCTCATACGTGGCGCCGAGCAGCGAGAAGAGGTTGCGCGGATACTCGAACGTCTCCCCCACGCGCCGGATCGGATAGCTGCCGGTGAGCAGCGCGGGCAAGGCCTCCTTCGTGAACGTCTGGGGCGTCGTCGCGTTGCGATACCAGGCCGACATGCGCGCGAGCCGCGCGACCCCGGGACAGAGCTTCTCGTCGATCGTCCCGCGGCGGTCGAGGAGCGACACGAGCGGGAGCTCGTCGAGCACGACGAACACCACCGGGGCGGCGCGCATGTGCGGGTGGTGCGAGAAGAACAGCCCTGGCGCGGGCGGAGGGTGCGCGGCTGCGGGGGCGAGGACGCCCGCCCCAGCGAGGACCACGATCGACGCGCATCGCTCCGCCCACGAGCGCGCCACGGCTACCTCTTCACGAGACGATCCGGTAGATCGCGTCCGGCGTCACGAAGTACAGCCACCCGCCCGGCCCCTTCGCGACGTCGACTATCGCCGACGCGGAATGGATCACGCGGTCCTCCCGCACGCGGGTCCCCTTCGCGTTCATGAAGAAGCGATGGAGGTTCCCGTCGAAGTCACCCGCGTACAGCGAGCCGGAGAGCGACTTGATCCGGCCCTCGTACCAGGTGACGTCGGTCGGCACGACGATGTCGGACCAGCGCCGGATCGGCCCCCGCGGGCTCGGCCCGACTCCACGCGTCCCGCATTCGTATCCGCTACCCCAGCCGTAGTTCGCGCCACGGCGTATGCGGTTGAGCTCGTCGTCGCAGCTCGGCCCGTTCTCGGTCGAGTACAGACGGTTCGTGCCGGGCCGCGCCGCGAGCCCGAACGGGTTGCGGTGCCCGTAGCTCCACACGGGGTTGCGATCTCCGGCGCGCGAGAACGGGTTGCCGTCGGGGATGCTGCCGTCGGGGTTGTAGCGCAGGATCTTGCCGAGCCGGCTGTCGACGTCCTGGGCCTCCGCAGGGTCGGCGGCCTCGCCGGTCGAGACGAACAGCTTGCCGCCCATGAACTCGAGCTGTCCGCCGTTGTGGTTGGTCGCGCCCTTCGTCGACAGCCCCTTGACGATCACGCGCTTGTCCCGGCAGCGGTTGTCGCGCACGCGGAAGCGCGCGACGCGGTTCTCGAGCGGCTCGCGGTTCGTGTAATAGACGTAGAGGAAGTGGTTCCTCTTGAACTTCGGGTGCAGGACGATCCCGAGCGCGCCGCGCTCACCCGACGGCTCGACGTCGAGGTCGGCGCAGGGCCGCGCGAGCAGCCGGCGTCCGGCCATGACGCGGATCCCCCCCGTGTTCTTCTCGGTGAAGAACACCTTCTTGGTGCCCGGCACCCACGCCATGTCGATGGGGAAGTCGAGGTCACCGCGGTAGAGCTGGACGCGCGTCCCCTTCGGGACCGCGCCGGCGGTCGGTCCGGGCAGCGCGGTGGCGGCGAGGGCGACGATGGTCAGGAGCGGCAATAGTCGTCTCATGGCCAGCCATTCTCGCCGGTGCCGCCCGCTATGATCGTTGGCGGAGGCGTGCCCGAGCGGCCGAAGGGAGCGCACTGCTAATGCGTTAAGGGGGTTACACCCCTTCCGGGGTTCAAATCCCCGCGCCTCCGCGCGCTAGTGTGGCAGGCTGATGCGCCCGTAGCTCAGTGGATTAGAGCGTCCGGCTACGGACCGGAAGGTCGGGGGTTCGAATCCCTCCGGGCGTACTACCT
>DASQDO010000216.1:0-21638 GCA_035634135.1 Actinomycetota bacterium | reverse complement strand
AACCCCGGCCGTTCGCCCGCCCTCGATTGCGCGCCGCCGCACCTCGGTGGATGCTCGGGACCTCACACACGAGAAAGGAACCCGCCGATGCTTAGCAAGAGCCTGGGCGCCGCCATGAACGAGCACCTCAGCAAGGATCTCTACGCCGCCCACCTCTACCTCGCGATGTCCTCCAACTTCGAATCGAACAACCTCCCCGGGTCGGCGGCGTGCATGCGGGCCCAGGCAGACGAGGAGCGGACGCACGGCATGAAGTTCTACGAGTACATCTACGACCGAGGCGGGAGCGTCGAGCTGATGTCGCTCGACAAGCCGCCGGCGACGTTCAAGTCGCCGCTGGACGCGTTCCAGCAGGCCCACGAGCACGAGCGCCACGTCTCCGAGGCCATCGACGGCCTCTACCGCCAGGCCCTCGACGAGGGTGACTACGCGAGCCAGGTCTTCCTCCAATGGTTCATCCAGGAGCAGGTCGAGGAAGAGAAGACCTCCGGCACGCTGGTGGAGACCCTGAAGATGGTGGGCGACTCGACGGCGAGCCTCCTGCTATTCGACCGAGAGCTGGGGAGCCGGGGCGCCGGCAGCTAACCCCCCCCCGGCGGTGGCCCCCGCCACCACTTGTTCGTCGGCGAGATCCGATCCTGTCGCGCTATGCGCGACGGAAACGGAACTCGACGAGCAGACCTCGCCGGGTTGGCCGCGCGGCAGCACGGAGCGGTCTCGCTGAGGCAGCTGGAAGCGTTGGGTTATTCGCGCAGCGCCGTCTCCAGGAGGGCGCGCGACGGTTCGCTTCGACGCGTCTTTCCCGGCGTCTACAGGATCGGCGGTGCTCGCGTCACGCCGGAGCTGCGTGCGGTGGCGGCGCTGCTGTGGGCCGGTCCCGATGCCGTGGCGTCGCACGAGACTGCAGCGGCGCTGTGGGGGATGACAGGAGCCGCACCGGAGCTGCACGTCACGGCACCGCGCAGGCTGACTTCACCCCCGTGCGGGGTCCAGGCGCACGTCGCGACCTTGGCGAAGCGTGACCGCGGGAAGTTGCGCGCCGTCGCTGTCACGAGCCCGGCCCGGACCCTTCTCGACGTCGCGTCCCGATGCGGCGGCGACAGCCTGTTAACGCTGGTCGAGCGGTCCGTGATCGACGGGATCGTCAGTCCCGCTCAGCTTCGGGACGTCGTCGGGCGCAACCCGGGGCGGCGCGGCTCCCGCCGCCTCATCCAGGCCCTCGGCCCCGCAACGTCCTCGGCCCTCGAGCGGCGGGTCGAGGCCATCCTCCGCGGCTCCCGGCTCCCGCCGTTCGTCCGCGAACACGAGGTCGGGCCCTACCGGCTCGACTTCGCCTGGCCGGACCGGCGGGTCGGGCTCGAGGCCGACGGCCGCCGCTGGCATTCCTCTGCCCCCGACTTCGAGCGCGACCGCGCCAAGCACAACTTCCTGGTGGACCGCGGGTGGCAGGTGTGGACGGTCACCTGGCGGGACCTCGACGATCCCGCCAGGTGCCTGAGCTCTATAGAGAAAGGTCTCTACGGGCAGGTCGGCGACAGCCAGCACGCCGCGTACAGCGCCACGCCCACCGGGTCGTGGTAGCCGTACTCGCACGTCAGCCACACCATGTAGACGACGCCCTCGGTGTCGTCGATCGGCGGGTACGCACAGTGGTGCGCCGCCTGCGCCGATGCCGGGAACAGCGTCATCGCGAGCGCCGCACCCATCGTCGCGACGAGGACCCGCATTTTCCTCATGGCTATACCTCCGCCCTAGACCGATGTAAGCGAGCTATTCGAGCCCCGGCGAGATGTTCCTCCTGAGCCCTCCGCCCCGCCGCTTATCCTGGCCGGACAAAGATCTCGACGTGGAGGTAGCGCAGTGGCGAACGGGAACAACGCCTTCGACGTAGTCATCCTCGGCGGGGGCAACGCGGGTTACGCCGCAGCCTTCCGCGCCGAGGCCCTCGGCCTGACGGTGGCGATGGTCGAGAAGGACAAGGTCGGGGGGACCTGCCTGCACCGCGGCTGCATCCCGACCAAGGCCTTACTGCACGCCGGCGAGCTGACCGACGAGATCCGCGAAGCCGGCAACTTCGGCGTGATCGTCCAGGAGCCTCAGGTCGACTGGGGCAAGGTCCTCAACTTCAAGGACTCGGTCGTCGGCCGCATGTACAAGGGGCTGAGCGGCTTGGTCTCTCGCAAGAAGAACCTCGAGCTCGTCGAGGGCGAGGGCCGTCTCACCGACGCGAAGACGGTCACGGTCACGACGAAGGACGGCGATCGGAAGCTCACGGCGAACAAGGGCGTCGTCCTCGCGACGGGCTCGTTCCCCCGTGACCTCCCGTTCATCGCCGCGGACGGCGACAAGGTCCAGAACTCGACGCACGGGCTCTCGGCGCAGGACATCCCGAGCTCGGTCGTGGTCGTCGGCGGCAACTACATCGGGCTCGAGTTCGCGAGCGTCTACCGCTCCTTCGGCGCCGAGGTCCAGGTCGTCGAGATGCTCCCGAAGATCGCGCCGGCCGAGGACGCCGACATCTCCGAGGCCCTCCACAAGCTCTTGCAGAAGCGCGGGATCAAGTTCCACCTCGGGGCTTCGGTAGCGGGCGCGACCAAGACCGACTCAGGCGTCGAGGTCGAGATCGAGAAGAACGGCGAGCGCAAGACGCTGGCCGCGGACCGCATGTTCGTCGCGATCGGCCGCGGCCCGAACACCGAGGGCATGGGCTTCGAAGAGGCCGGCATCAAGACCGACAAGGGCTTCATCGTCGTCGACCAGCAGTTCCGCACGAGCGTCGACGGCGTCTTCGCGATCGGCGACGCGATCTGGGTCCCCGACGCGAACTGGCCCCACCCGCAGCTCGCCCACGTCGCCTACGCGGAGGGCATGCGCGTCGCCGAGCTCCTCGCCGGCGAGAGCCCGACCGCCGTCGACTACCGCAACGTCCCGCACGTCATCTATTGCCAGCCCGAGGTCGCTGCCGTCGGCCTGACCGAGGACAAGGCAAAGGAGCTCGGCATGGACGTCGAGATCAAGCGCTACCCCTTCTCGGGCAACGCCCGGGCCCTCATGCTCGGCGGTGGGCAGGGCTTCGTGAAGACCGTGGCCGAGAAGGGCGGGGCCGTCGTGGGCGTCCACATCGTGGGCCCCCGGGCGTCGGACCTGATCGCGGAGGCGATGCTGGTCACGTCGTGGGAGGCATATCCGTCGGAGCTCGCGGAGATAATCCACCCGCACCCGACCCTTACCGAGGTGGTCGGCGAGACTTTCCTGGATCTGGCGGGCAAGCCGCTCCACGGCTAAGCCCACGAAGCATCGCCTCGGCGATGCTCCAGGCACGGACGACGAAAGGCGGACGACGATGAGGAAGCTTGCAGCGGGGCTATTCGCGATGGCTCTCGCGATCACCGGCGTGGCGTGCGGTGAGGAAGGTGGGGGCGGCGGCGGCGACTCGGTCGACGCGCTCGCGCTCGCGGCCGACAAGGCCACCGAGGCCGGCACTGCCACGATGACGATGACGATGGAGATGAGCGCCGCCGGCCAGACCGTCTCCGTCGACGCCGAGGGTGAGCTCGACTTCGCCAACGAGCTCGCCGAGATGACGATGACGATGGCGGTGCCCGGCACCCCCGGAGAACAGACCATCAAGATGGTGATGGAGGGCAACTACATCTACATGGAGCTTCCGCCGGAGCTCGGCGGGACCGGTGACTGGGTCCGGATGGACGCGTCGGCGATCCCGGGTGCGGCGACCAACCCGCAGATGAGCCAGGACCCGAGCCAGTACCTCGAGTTCCTGCGCGGGGCGAGCGAGGACGGTCTCGAAGAGGTCGGGACCGAGAAGATCGACGGCGACGAGACGACCCACTACAAGGCCGAGCTGTCGTTCGAGAAGATCCTCGACCAGGCCCCCGACGAGGAGGCCGCGGACGAGATCCGCGCCCAGCTCGAGCAGTTCGGCGGCGAGGTCGACTCGATACCTGCCGACGTGTGGATCGACGAAGAGGGCCTCCCGCGCCAGATGAAGCTCGACATGTCGATGGAGGCGCAGGGCCAGTCCATCGAGATGCTCATAACGATGGGCTTCTCGGACTACGGCGCCGAGGTCGACATCGAGCCGCCGGCGGACTACGAGGAGATCGAGGCCCCGACGGGCTAACCGGCGAGGTTCACCGGGCCCGGCCAGTTCAGCCAGGACCGGCTCGATACCTCGAGCTCCTGCGTGACGTCGACGGGAGGCCCCCGCCGAAGTTCGAGGAGCTTCCCAACTCACGGCTCCCGAGCAGAGGGGGCGGGGGCGCGGGTACCCTGGGGAGCACACACACCGGTCCTCGAACGAGCGCGCAAGCGCCCGCGGACCGAGGGGTTCTCTAAACCAGGGAGGGGTCGGCCTTACATGGCAACCGAGATCAAGATGCCGCAGCTCGGCGAGACCGTCGTCGAGGGGACGATCACCCGGTGGCTCAAGCAAGAGGGCGACACGATCGAAGAGGACGAGCTCCTCGTAGAGATCTCGACCGACAAGGTCGACTCCGAGGTGCCGTCGTCCGCGTCGGGCACGATCCAGAAGATTCTCGTACAAGAGGGCGACACGGTGAAGGTAGGGACCGCGCTTGCGATCGTCGGCGAAGGCGCCGTCGAGGGCGGTGGCGGCGATGCCGCGGAAGCCGACCAGGCCGAGACGCAAGCCGCGAGCAGCGCGGGCGTCCCCGAAGGTGACGAAGGCGCGTCCGAAGAGGTAGGGGACCGCGCCGAGCAGGTCGCGCAGCAGCGACAGGAGTCGGGGGCCGCGGGGGACCAAGGGACTCAGGGCTCGGGCGGGTCGCAGGAACGGATGGAGTCCGAGAAGGCCGACGCGTCGGCGACGCGCAAGCAGGAGAAGAAGGACCTCGCTCCGTCGAGCCGTCCGTCCACAGGAGGACCCTCCTCACGACCGGGTGACTCGAGCAAGCGCGGGATCATCTCGCCGCTCGTCCGCAGGCTCGCCGACGAGCACGACGTCGACCTCGACGAGATCGAGGGGACCGGCACCGGTGGCCGCATCCGCAAGCAGGACGTCCTCAAATACGTGCAGGAGGGCAAGGCTCGCCGCGAGGCGCGTCCGTCCGAGCAGGCCGAGCCCGCGCCGCGACAGGAAGAGCCGGCGCGACGCGACGCCCCGCCACCCCCGCCCCCGCGCCGCGAAGAGGCTCCCGCAGCGTCCGGCGGCGCGCGCGAAGAGGTCGTCCCGTGGTCGAACATCCGCCGGCGCACGGCCGAGCACATGGTCGCCGCGTCGCACGAGGCGGCGCGCGCGTGGAACGCAGTCGAGGCCGACTGGACCCGCGTCGTCGCCCTGCGGACGAAGGCGAAGGAGCGCTTCCGCGAGCTCGAGGGCTTCAACCTCACCTATCTGCCGTTCCTCGCCCGGGCGGTGTGCGACACGCTCCTCGAGATGCCCGAGGTCAACGCGACCTTCGACGAGGAGCAGCAGGCGAACGTGCTGAAGCGCTACGTGAACCTCGGCATCGCGGTGGCGCTCGACGGCGGCGGCCTCATCGTCCCCGTCGTCAAGGGTGCCGACGAGAAGAACCTCGCCGGCATCGCGCGCGCGATCAACGACGTAGCGACGAGGGCCCGGAGCAAGAAGCTCACGCCGGACGACCTCTCAGGCGGGACGTTCACGATCACGAACCCCGGCCCGTTCGGCTCGATCATGTCGGTCCCGATCATCCCGAGGGGGCAGACCGCGATCCTCGCGTTCGAGGCGATCCAGAAGCGCGTGGTCGTCACCGACGACGACGCCATCGCCATCAGGTCCATGGGCTTCTTGCCGATGTCGTGGGACCACCGGACGATCGACGGCGCGGAGGCTGCGAAGTTCCTCGCGCGGCTCCGCGAGCGGATCGAGACGACGGACTTCGCGCCGGAGCTGTCCCCGTACCTGTGAGCAAGACGCCGCCGACCGCGCTGACCGCATCCTGGCTGGGCCGGGTCGAGTACCCCGCGGCCTGGTCGTGGCAGCAGGAGCTGTTCCTCGCGCGGCTCGACGGCGAGATCGGCGACAGCCTGATGCTGCTGGAGCACCCGCCGACGTACACGCTCGGGCGCCGCGGGACGAAGGAAGACCTCGTCTACGGCGACCGGGAACGGGCGACGCGCGGGATCTCGATGTACGAGGTCGATCGCGGGGGCCGCGCGACGTACCACGGCCCCGGCCAGCTCGTCGGCTACCCGATCCTCTCGCTGGGCGAGCGCTACGACGTGATCTCGTATCTCCGCAAGCTGGAGGACGTCCTGATCAAGGTCGCCGGCGCTCTGGGCGTCGAGGCACACCGCGACGACGACCACACCGGCGTATGGGTCGGCCGCAACAAGATCGGCGCCATCGGCGTCAAGATCACGCGCGGGATCAGCATGCACGGGTTCGCGTTCAACGTCGCGACCGACCTCTCGATGTTCGAGGGGATCGTGCCGTGCGGCATCCGCGACCGGTGGGTCACGTCGGTCGCAGCGGAGACCGGGAAGATCCGGCCTCTCAAGGACGTCGCGTCGCTCGCGGCCCTGTACCTCTCCGAGACCTTCGACCGCACTCTCGTATGGACCCATCCACGATCGCTGCACCGCGCCGGGCACCTGACGGCCGGCGCCCTGTAGACAAGGAGCACCCATGGCGAAAGGAAAGGACCTGCACACCGATCTCGGGCTGAAGGAGGAAGACCTGCTCGAGATGTACCGCTACATGCTCATGGCGCGGTTCTGCGACGAGCGCCAGTGGGGACTCAACCGTCAGGGCAAGGCCCCCTTCGTCGTGCCGGTATCCGGGCACGAGGCCGCGCAGGTGGGCTCGGGATGGGCGTTCGAGCGCGGCAAGGACGTCTTCTGCCCCTACTACCGCGACATGGCGCTCGTGCTCGTCGCCGGCTTCACGCCGAAGGACGTCTTCCTCGGCCTCTTCGGCAAGAAGGACGACCCTTCCTCCGGCGGCCGTCAGATGCCGGCGCACTGGGGCAGTCGCGAGCGCAACATCATCACGGGCTCCTCGCCGATCGCGACGCAGTGCCTGCACGCCGCGGGTATCGCCTACTCGAAGAAGCTGAAGAAGGAAGACGTGGTCGTCGGCACCTGGTGCGGTGAGGGCGGGACGTCCGAGGGCGACTGGCACGGCGCGATGAACTTCGCCGGCGTCCACAAGCTCCCGCTCGTGTTCGTCGTCGAGAACAACCAGTACGCGATCTCGGTGCACGAGTCGAAGCAGCTCGGCGGCCGCGTCTACAAGAGGGCCGAGGGCTACGGCTTCCCGGGCTTCGAGGTCGACGGCAACGACGTGCTCGAGTGCTACAAGCTGTCGAAGGAGGCCGTCGACCGCGCCCGCGCCGGCGAGGGCCCGACTCTGATCGAGATGCGCACCTACCGCCACTACTCGCACACCTCCGACGACGACGACCGCACGTATCGAAAGAAGGAAGAGGTCGAGGAGTGGAAGCGCAAGGATCCGATACCTCGCTTCGAGGCCTATCTCAAGTCGGTCGAGATGATCGACGACGGCAGGATCGCCGAGCTACGCGAGAAGACGAAGGCCGAGGTCGCCGAGGGCGCCAAGGAGGCGGAGCAGTCCGACTTCCCGGACCCGCTGAGCGCAGGGACGAACGTGTACGCGGATCTGGAGGTGGTGTGACGCCATGCCCGAGAAGAACGTAGTCACCGCGATCCACGACACGCTGCAGGAGGAGATGCGCCGGGACGACCGCGTGGTGGTCCTCGGTGAAGACGTCGGCGCGCGCGGCGGTGTCTTCCGCGTGACGATGGGATTCCTCGACGAGTTCGGCGAGGGCCGCGTGATCGACACGCCGCTCGACGAGGCCCTGATCGCCGGCGTCGGCATCGGCCTCGCCATCGACGGGCTGCGCCCGGTCGCCGAGATGCAGTTCGCCGACTTCAGCTTCCCGGGCTTCAACCAGATCATCCAGGAGGCCGCGCGCATCCGGTACCGCTCGAACGGCGACTTCTCGGTGCCGATGGTCGTCCGCGCTCCCTACGGCGGCGGCGTGCACGGGGCGCTGTACCACTCGCAGTCGGTCGAGGCGTTCTACGCGCACGTTCCGGGGCTCAAGGTCGTCGTCCCGTCGACTCCGTACGACGCGAAGGGGATGCTGATCCAGGCCATCGAGGACGAAGACCCGGTCATCTACCTCGAGCACAAGAAGACGTATCGCCTCATCAAGGGCGACGTGCCCGACGAGCGCTACACGATCCCGCTCGGCAAGGCCGTCGTACGACGCGAGGGCACGGACCTTACGTGCGTGTCGTACGGGCTCATGCACCACTACTGCATCGAGGCCGCCGAGCGGCTGTCGGGCGAGGGGCTCGAGGTCGAGGTCATCGACCTCCGGTCGATCTTCCCGCTCGACATGGACACCGTCCTCGAGTCCGTCGGCAAGACCAGCAAGGCGATGGTCGTCTACGAGGACAACAAGTTCCTGGGCGTGGGGGCCGAGGTCGCCGCGCAGATCGCCGAGAAGGCGATGTTCGAGCTCGACGGGCCGATCGTCCGCATCGGAGGGCCGCACGTCCCGGCGATGCCGTTCGCCCCGCCGCTCGAGGCGTGGTTCATGCCCGACGTCGACAAGATCGAGCAGGAGATGCGGAAGCTGGCGGAGTTCTAGCTTGGCGCCTCGCACCGTCATCCCCACGATCCGGACGCGCGAGTCGATCGAGCGCGACCTCCGTCGCGGCACTCCGTTGCACGCCGCGCCGGGGCCGGAAGCGCCGCGGCCGCAGCGACGGCCGGAGTGGCTCAAGGTCCGGGTCAAGACCGGCGAGAACTTCTCGGAGCTGCGCTCGATCATGCGCGAGCGGGGGCTGCACACGGTCTGCGAGGAAGCGGCGTGCCCCAACATCTACGAATGCTGGGAGGCACGGGAGGCGACGTTCCTGCTGTGCGGGGACCTGTGCACTCGGCGCTGCAGCTTCTGCGACGTGATGACTGCGAAGCCGTCTGCGTTGGACCCCGAAGAGCCGGCGAAGATCGCGGAGGCGGTCCGGCTCATGGGACTGCGGTTCGCGGTCGTGACGGGAGTGGCTCGCGACGACCTCGACGACGCGGCGTCCGCTCACTGGGCGGCGACGGTGCGTGCGATCCGCGCGGCGATGCCGGACTGCGGGATAGAGATCCTGATCCCGGACTTCAAGGGGCGTCGTGAGTCGCCGCGCGCTTCGCTGGAGCGGGTGATCGAGGCGCGGCCCGACGTGCTGGCGCACAACCTGGAGACGGTCCGGCGCTTGCACCCGGCGATCCGTCCGGGCTTCGGCTACGAGGCGACGCTGGACCTGCTGCGCTGGGCGAAGGAGATCCGGCCGGACCAGGTGACGAAGAGCAATCTGATCGTGGGCATGGGCGAGCGCGAGGAAGAGGTCTACGAGTCGATGCGGGACCTGCGCGCGACGGGCTGCGACGTGCTGACGATCGGCCAGTACCTACAGCCGAGCGTGTCGTGGCACCTCCCGGTGGACCGCTGGGTAGAGCCGGCTGAGTTCGCGCGCTACAAGGCGTTCGGCGAAGACGAGCTGGACTTCGCGTGGGTCGAGAGCGGCCCCCTGGTCCGCAGCAGCTACCACGCGGGCAAGCAATACGCGCGGGCCGCCGAACGCCTGGGTGCTCTTCGACCAACCGTGACGGGAAACTCCGCGACCTACTAGCGCGGCGCCCTCACCTCTGGATAACCTAACGTTAAGTTAGGAGTAATACCACGGGGGTGGAGAGATGGTTGCTACTACCAAACGGCCTGACCTCGTTGGGCTTCTGGTCAAGAGCCCGGCATACGGCGACGACCGCGTGTACCTGGTCGACTTGGACGGCGTCCGCCGGTGGGTACCGTCGAATGACGTGTTGCATGCGCTGTTCCGTCCGGGTACCCCCATAATCAGCGACATCGACGCGATTTGCATAGCCCCCGGAGATCAGCTGAGCACCGGGGCCCACCTCGCGCAAGACGAAAGCGACAAGAAGGTCTATCTCGTAGACGGCGTGAAGCGTTGGGTGACCAGCGCGGCGGCTATGAATCGATATTCGTTCAACTACGAGACGGTCGACCCGACGAAGCATGAGACGCTCGCGCAGCTGGACGATGGCCCCGATATAGAGGGTCCTAGCTCAGAGGGCGCTGTGTAGCTCGCCGACGCAGAGATGCCGGGGCCTCGCTCAAGCGCCTCTCCGGCCCCAAGGACCTGTGATCCCTCTCGACGGGCTGGTCTCGTCGCGGCGATTTGGATATTTCGCGTCTCCTCGCGGGGTCGCCAGTGAATCCCGCCAGCGCCGGTGCCTGCGAGGTACTTCGCAGTTCCTGCCAGGCCCCGGATAACGGGTAGGGCAGGCGCGGCGATGGCCTAGGGTGCCGTCACGTCCTAGTTGAGGTGGGTGGTGCAGGTGAAGTCTCTCTCCACGAGGGCCCTTGCGGGGGTCCTCGTTCTCGTCGTCTGCGCGTCGATAACCGTCGGCGCGCTCGCCAGTCCCGGCCCTGGTACCCCTGCCGCGGCCCTGCAATGTCCTCCCGGTAGCCGCGCCGTCCCCGTCGGAGACGAGCTCCGCGAGATGACCGGAGAGGCCGCCGAGATCGGAGGCGTCGTCTGCTCGACCCCGCCGAAGGTCCCCGAGCCGGTCGCCGAGATGGCGCTGGCCGAGGGCATGCGGGCGACGATCCACGGGGCACCGCACGGCCGCGTGCCGGCGAACGCTCTCGCGAAAGCGGTGAGGAGGGCGGATGCGCTCGCAGCGAGGGCCGCGCGCGTCCCCGGCACCCGCGGCCGCTGGTCTCCGTACGGCAAGGGCCCCCTCATCGCGAACGACCCGCGCTTCGACGAGGTCAACGGCGCGGGCTTCGTGCACCTGCAGGGCCGCATCGACAGCCTCGGCCACGACCCCAGGACCAACCGGTTGTTCGCGTCGGTCGGGACCGGCGGGGTCTGGATGTCACGCAACCTCGGCGAGAGCTGGAAGTCGATCGGCGACAAGCTGCCGACGCAGATCGTCGGTGCGATCGGCTGGTCGAAGGCCAAGGGCGGGACCCTCATCGCCGGGAGCGGCGAGCCGCTCATGGGCGGGAACACTTACACGGGCCTCGGCGCCTTCTACACGTCCAACCTCGGCAAGACGTGGAGACGCGCGAAGGGCGTCCCGAACGGGGCGATGGCGTTCAAGGTCGCGATCGACCAGGCGAAGCAGAACATCGTCTACGTCGCGACGAGCAAGGGCCTCTACCGGTCGACCAACGCCGGGCGTAGCTACCGCAACGTCAAGCTCCCGACCGGGCCCTGCAAGGGGAAGCACACCGGCAAGTGCCTGCTCGCGAACTTCGTGACCGACGTCGTCGTGCAGGCACCGGACAACTTCGAGAACAAGGGAGGCGAGGTCCTCGCCGCAGTCGGCTACCGCGCCGGCGCACGTCCGTTCCCGCAGGACCCCGACACGCTCGAGTCCCCCAACAACGGCCTCTACTGGTCGAAGAACGGCAAGCCGGGCTCGTTCGACAAGCTCGAAGCCCCCGGCTTCACTCCGCAGCACCGGATCGGCCGGATCGAGCTCGGCGCCGCCGTCGGGCCGGAGCAGAACCACGACTACGTCTACGCGATCGTGCAGGACGCCGAGCTCTACAACGGCGCGCCGCCGTCGTCGATCGACGTCCCCGAGGAGGGCGGCGAGTCGCCGTTGCCGCCGAACACGAACTTCAACGGCATCTACGTCACCGCCGACTTCGGGCAGACGTGGACGCAGATGGCGAACACCGAGACGATCGCGGAGAACCCCGCGACGGGCTCGGCCCTCGTCGGCGTCGGCCAGGCCCTCTTCAACGGGCCGGGCATCCAGGCTTGGTACAACGAGTGGATCGCGCCCGATCCCACGCGCCAGGTCAACGGGATCCCCACGCGGCTCACGTTCGGTCTCGAAGAGGTGTGGCAGAACACCGTGACGCGCCAGCCGCTGATCGGGCCGTCCGACTTCAAGGTCATCGGCCGGTACTACGCGGCGGAGACCTGCATCATCGGCGTCGGCGGCATCCCGACGTGTCCGCCGGAGAACCCGAGCGGGATCACGACCGTCCACCCCGACCAGCACGACGCGATCTGGGTCAGCCACGGCGAAGGCGACCTGAGCCTGGTCATCGGCAACGACGGTGGCGCCTACGTCCAGACGATCCAGGAGGACCTCGAGCTCAACCAGGCCGGCTGGGGCGACGGGGCGAACACCGGCTTCCGGACGCTGCTTCCCTACGGAGCGGCGATGGCCAAGGACGGGACCGTCTGGTACGGGATGCAGGACAACGGCTCGGGCAAGATCGAGCCGGACCAGAAGCAGTACATGACGTACGGCGCCGACGGCTTCTACGCCGCGGTCGACCCCGACAACAGCGACGTCGCGTACACCGAGTCGCAGGGCGGCGGCCTGCGCGTCACGACCGACGGCGGCCAGACCTGGACCGACATCGGGACGGGGGACTCCGGCCACATGTTCGGCAACCCCTTCGTGATGGACCCGCTCGACGCGAAGCACCTGATGACCGGCGGGTACGCGCTCTACGAGCGCAAGGAGGGCCCGGAGGGCGACTGGGTCAACGTCTTCGAGCTCGGCACCGAGAAGAACGACGTACCCCGGCAGATGAGCGCCGTCGCGCTGCGCGGCAAGACCGCCTACGCCGGCTTCTGCGGCGTCTGCGACATCATCTCGAGCGCGGAGCCGTTCAAGAACGGGATAGCCACGAACGTCGGCGGCAAGTGGCACATCGCGCCGGCCAAGGGCCTCGCGAACCGCTACATCACCGACCTCGCGATCGACCCGAAGAACCCGAAGACCGTCTACGTCACGCTCGGCGGCTACGCGAACCGGCAGTGGCGCCCGCCGGGCTCCTACGGCGACGAGAACAAGCAGCTGGGACGCGGCAACGTCTACCGGTCGACCAACGGGGGCCGGACCTTCCGCAGCATCTCGCGCGGGCTGCCGAAGGCCCCGGCGTTCACGATCATCGTCCGCGGTAAGCAGCTGATGATCGGGACGCAGATCGGGGCGTTCCTGTCGAAGGACAAGCGGGGGAGCGCGTGGGCCCCGGCGATGCGCGGCCTGGTCCGAGTGCCGGTGAACGAGCTCCAGCAGGCGCCGCAGGACAAGAAGCTGATAGTGGCGGCCACGTTCGGCCGTGGGGTGTACCTATACCGTTTCCCCTAACGGGGCCGCGAGCGGCCCCGTCCGATGGGAACGTCCACGGCGCGCGGCTGCGTCGCCTGCGGCGACGGTCGTAGTCTCGGGCCATGTATCGAAGGGGGATCGCGCTCGTCGCGGTCCCCCTTTTCCTTTCCGGGTGCGGCGGGGGCGATCCCGCGGCGCGGCCCACGCCGTGTCCCTCCCGCCCCGCCGTCGAGCCCCCGCGTGACGTCCCGGCGGTGCTCGACCAGACGCATCGCGGTGACGTCGTCGAGGTCGGGCGCCGGCGCGGCTTCAGCGCCGTGACCGTGATCACACAGGAGACCGTCGTCGAGCTCTATCCGCAGCTCGCGCGCGGCCTGGTCGAAGGCGGTCACGAGATCACCAGTGGCGACAACGAGGGCTTCGAGGCGGAGATATATTTCGCGCTCCGCGACGGAAGGGCGGGGAGGTACGTGCTGCGGGAAGGTCCTTGTCGCGACGACGTGACGCTCCACATCCTCTACGAGGAGCGCCGCAGATGAGCCGCGCGACCGGTCGCCTCGGCGAGCGGCCCAGACGTACGACCGGACGCGTCGGTGAGCGGCCCGGACACAGATGGGCGCGCAGGATCGCCATCGTCGCCGTCTCGGCGCTGTTCCTCGCGCCGCTCGCGTTCATGGTCGCAGGCTCGTTGCGCCGGCCGGGGCTCCCTCCACCGGACGGCTTCGAGTTCGTGCCCGAGGTCGTCCAGACCGGCAACTACCGCGACGTCACGCTGTTCGTGCCGATGTGGACCTACGTCCGCAACTCGGCGTTCGTCGTCGCGGTGGCGGTGCCGGTCACGGTCTTGGTGGCGTCCTGGGCGGGGTTCGCGATAGCGACGGCCGGCCGCCGGACGCGCCGCCTGCTGATCGGACTGTCGCTCGTCTGCCTGATGATTCCCGTGAGCTCGCTGTGGGTCCCGCGCTTCGTGATGTTCGAGTGGGCAGGGATCCTCGACACGTTCGTTCCGCTGATGCTCCCCGCGCTGATGGCGACCTCGCCCTTTTACGTGCTGCTGTTCGCGCTCGTCTACGCACGGATCCCGCGCGAGCTCTTCGAGGCCGCCGCCCTCGAGCGTCTCTCCCCGCTCGCGACGTGGCGCAAGATCGGCTGGCCGCTCGCACGGCCTGCGACGTTCGCCGTCGCGATGCTCGCGTTCGTCTTCCATTGGTCGAGCTTCGTCGAGCCGCTCCTGTACCTGTCGGAGCAGAGCCTCTACACGGTCCCGCTCGGACTGCGGTCCTTGCATGCCCTCGAGCCCACGCTGCACCCGATCCTGCTGGCTGCGTCGGTGGTCGTTACGCTTCCCGGCGTGGTCGCGTTCTTCCTCGCTCAGAGGACGTTCCTGACCAAGACCGTCGGACCCTGAGGAGGCCCCGCATGAGCAGGAAGCTCGTCGCCCTCGCTCTCCTCCTGACGCTCGTGACCGCGGCGTGCTCCGACTCGCCCGACGCGGCCGGGGAGGAAGACGAGGGCGGCGTGGCCCACATCGAGCTCCAGGTCTCGGGCGAGCCCGAGGAGACCGCGGTCTACTCGTCGATGGCCGAGCAGTTCATGGAGGCGAACGACGGGACGCACGTCGAGGTCGTCGAGATCCCCGAGAAGGACGAGCATCTGGCCCGGCTCGCGACGAGCTTCGCCGGCGGGAACCCGCCGGACGTCTTCCTCGTGAACTTCCGTGAGTACTCGCAGTTCGTCGTGCGCGACGCGATCGAGCCGATCGAGAACCACCTCGACGGCGTCGACCTCGGCGCGTACTACGAGCCGCCGCTCGAAGCCTTCACGTACGACGGCGCGCTGCAGTGCTTCCCGCAGAACATCTCGTCGCTCGTCGTCTACTACAACACCGCGCTGTTCGAGACGGCCGGGCTGAAGCGGCCGAAGGCCGGGTGGACGTGGGAGGACTTCCGCGACACCGCTGCGACCCTGACGAAGGGGGACGTCCGCGGCGCCGGCATCGAGCCCACGATCATCCGGCTCGCGCCGTTCGCGTGGTCGGCCGGCGGCGACATCGTCGACGACCCGGACAACCCGACCCGGCTCGACCTCGACAACGACGGCGCGCGCACCGCGCTCGGCTTCTTCGTCTCGATGGTGAAGGACGGGCTGATCCCGACCGAAGAGGAGGTCGCCGCGCAGGACCTCGATACCCGCTTCACGACCGGCAAGCTCGGGATGCTGCTCTCGTCGCGGCGAGAGGTCCCCGCGTTCCGCGAGGTGCAGGGTCTCGAGTTCGACGTGGCGCCGCTCCCGGTCGACCAGGAGCCCGCCGGGATCCTGCATTCCGACGGCTTCTGCATGGCGGCGGGCTCCGACCAGCTCGACGTCGCGGCCGACTTCGTCGAGTTCGCTACCGGCGAGGAGGGGCAGACGCTCGGAGCCCTGAGCGGCCGCACGGTCCCGTCGCTCAGCGCCGTCGCGGAGTCCGGCGCGTTCCTCGACCCGGTCCAGCCCCCGGCGCACAGCAAGGTCTTCCTGGACGCGATCCCGACGATCCGCCGGACGCCGGTGCTGTCGACGTGGCCGGAGATCGAAGACGTCGCCGAGCAGATCCTGATCCGGGCGTTCTACGAGGACGGCTACTCCGTCGACGAAGCGATAAGCGACCTCGACACGGAGACCCGGGGCCTCTTCGAGGAGGCGCTCCAAGAGTGAGCATCGCGGTCGCCGGCGCGACGAAGACCTATCGCTCGCGCGCCGGGTCCGTCGTCGCGCTCGAGGACGTCGACCTCACCGCGGCCGACGGAGAGCTGCTCGTGGTCGTCGGCCCCTCGGGGTCCGGCAAGACGACGTTGCTGCGGTCGATCGCCGGTCTCGAGCAGCTGGACGAGGGCACGGTCCAGGTAGCGGGCCGCGACGTGACGAAGTCGCCGCCCGGCGATCGCGGCGTCGCAATGGTCTTCCAGGAGTACGCGCTGTACCCGCACATGACCGTCGCCGCGAACATCTCGTTCGGTATGCGGGCGCGCAAGGAGGGCCGCGGCGAGATCGAGCGCAAGCTCGAGTCTGCCGCCCGGCACCTCGACCTCGAAGACGTCCTCGATCGGCGCCCGAACGAGCTGTCCGGCGGCGAGCGCCAGCGCGTCGCGCTCGCGCGGGCGATGGTGCGAGAGCCCGACGCCTACCTGATGGACGAGCCTCTCTCGAACCTCGACGCGAAGCTGCGGGCCCAGATGCGGGCCGAGATCCGCAACCTCCAGCGCTCGGTCGGGGCGACGATGCTCTACGTCACGCACGACCAGGTCGAGGCGATGACGATGGCCGATCGCGTCGCGGTGCTGCGCGACGGGCTCGTCGAGCAGGTGGCTCCACCCGTCGAGCTCTACGACCAACCGGCGACCGCGTTCGTCGCACGGTTCGTCGGCAACCCGCCGATGAACCTGATTGACGCACCGCCGTGGGACCCGGACGTGACGATCGGCGTCCGGCCGGAGCACGTCGCACTCGTCCCGCCCGGCGCCGGCCGCCTCGACGGGCGCATAGCCGAGGTCGAGTTCACCGGGAACGAGTCCGTCGTCCACGTCGACTGCGGTCCGACGTGGGTACTCGTCAAGGTCCCGAGAGGGTTCTCGCCGCGCCTCGGCGCCGAGACCGGCATCTCGTTCGACGAGAGCAGGATCCGGCGCTTCTCGGGCAGGGACGGCGCCGCGCTGTGATGCGGACGGGGCGCTTCGCGCTGCCGTACGTCGCGGGCCTGACGCTGCTCGTCGGCATCCCCGTCGCGGGGGCCATTGCCCTCGCGTTCACGGACTTCTCCGGAGTGCAGGACCCGGAGTGGATCGGGTTCGACAACTTCGAACGGCTCTGGGACCAGCCGCTGTTCTGGAAGTCCGTCGGCAACACCGCCGCGTTCGTCGCGATCGCCGTCCCGCTACGGATCGCGGCGGCGGTGGCGCTGGCGCTGCTGTTGCATCGCAGGACGGCGGGATCGGGCGCAGCTCGTGCGGTCGCGTACCTCCCGACCGTCGTGCCCGACGTCGCGTACGCGCTGCTGTGGCTGTGGTTGCTGAACCCGCTGTACGGGCCGATCGCCGCGGGGGCCTCGTCGCTCGGGCTGACGGCTCCGGGCTGGCTGACCGAGCCGTGGGCGGCGCGGGTCTCGATCGCGGTGATGGGCGCGTTCCAGATCGGGGAGGCGTTCGTCGTCGCGCTGGCCGCGCGTCGGACGGTGCCGGAGCCGCTCTACGAGGCGGCGCGGGTGGAGGGCGCGCGGCCCTGGTTCACGTTGCGGAACCTGACGCTGCCGGTGATGGCGCCCGTCCTCGGGTTGCTCGCGTTGCGCGACGTGGTGCTCGCGCTACAGGTCAACTTCGTCCCGGCCTTCCTCGTCACGGAAGGGGGGCCCGCCTACGCGACGACGTTCCTTCCGCTGTACGTGTACGAGGCCGGCTTCCGCTACTTCCGGTTCGGGTACGCGTCCGCGGTCAGCGTGGTCATGTTCGTCTTCACGGCTGCGATCCTGGCGCTGCAGTACTGGATCTACCGCCGGTGGAGGGAGCGAAGGTGGAGCTGAGGGGCAGGACGGGCATCCTCACCGGCGCGTCGCGCGGCCTCGGCGTCGAGCTCGGCCGCGCCCTCGCCTCCAGGGGAGTCCACCTCGCGCTCGCGGCCCGCGACGAGGAGGGCTTGCGCAAGACCGCCGGGCAGCTCGAAGGCTCCGGCGTCCGCACGATCGTCGTCCCGACCGACGTCACGAAGGTCGCGGACCTCGAGACGCTGGTCGCACGTACGACGGACGAGCTCGGCCCCCCCGACCTCCTGGTCAACAACGCGGGGATCGAGACCATCGCTCCGTTCGCGACGTTCGACATGGACCGGATCGACGCGATCGTCGAGACGAACCTGACCGCGGTGATGAAGCTCACGCGCCTCGTGGTGCCCGGGATGATCGAGCGCCGCCGCGGGCACGTGCTGAACGTGTCGTCGGCGTCCGGCAAGAGCGGCGTCCCGTACTACGGGGTATACGGCGCGACCAAGCACGCGCTCGTCGGCTTCTCGTGGTCGCTCCGTGCGGAGATGGCGCAGCACGGCGTGGGCGTCTCGGTCCTCTGCCCGAGCTTCGTCAGCGACATCGGGATGTACGCGGACCGCAGCAACAACGCGAAGCCGCCGCGCTCGATCGCGACGGTCACGCCGCCGGAGGTCTCGGCCGCGGCCCTCCGGGCGATCGAGAAGAACAGGGCCGAGGTCGTCGTCGCGCGCGGGCTGGCGAAGGTCGCGGACGTGTTCTACGCGCTGTCGCCGGACGTCTCGATGAAGGTCGCGCGGCGGATGGGGGTGGACGCGTTCCTCGCGACGACGATCAGTGAGGACTGACCGCGGCCCCCTCGTGGCGATCGCGCTCTTGCTCCTCGCCGGCGTCTCGTGCAACCGCGGGGGCGGCGCGCCTGCGGTGCCGGCGGACTGTGGCGTCCCGAGCCCGGACCCGGCCGCCCGCCCCGAGCTGATCCCCGAGCCCTTCCTCCTCGACGGTGACGCCGGCGTCGCGTCGGCCGGCCGCCGCAAGGGAGGCGTGACCGGAGTCCTGAGCGTCGAGCTGGGGGTCCAGGAGGCCCTGCCCGTGTATCGAAAGGCGGTACGCGCCGCGGGCTTCGACATAGTGAGCGAGGACAACGAGGGGTTCGAGGCCGAGGTCTACCTGAAGCAGGGGAAGCGCCTGGGTGCGATCCAGATCCGCAGGACGTTGTGCGACGACGCCTCGATCGTGTTCGTGAACATCGTGGAGGGCAACTTCGCCATGCCGATCGTGTCGACCCCCTCGCCCTCGCCGCCGTAGCCCCGGCTACACAAGGGCACAATGTTTTTCCTGGTAAACGGCCTTTTCCGGCGCTGCCCCGTGGGTATCATCGGGCGCTAGAAGCTCAACCATCCCCTAGGAGGGAACCGGACCATGACGTACGTCATCGCTGAGCCGTGCATCGGCGTCAAGGACCGGGCGTGCGTGGACGAGTGCCCGGTCGACTGCATCTACGAGGGCGAGGAGCAGCTCTACATCCACCCCGAGGAGTGCGTCGACTGCGACGCCTGCCTGCCAGCGTGCCCCGTCGACGCGATCTTCCCGGCGGACAACATCCCGGCCGAGTGGGCGAACTTCACGCAGGTCAACGCGCAGTGGTTTCAGGACAACCCCGACGCCTCGGGCGGTGCGATGGAGAGCCCGTTCGCTCCTTCGGAGGAGCGCACCGAGTAGAGCCGCCCCGCACCGGCCCAGCTGAGCTGCGCAAGCTCCTCGGTCGCAAGGTCTCGCTGCGCTACAAGCTGTCCGACGAGCCGGGTTTCTCGAGCAGCGAGCTCGTCGGCGTGCTCATGTCCGTCGACGCAAACGGGCACATAACGGTCATGGACCGCCGCGGCAACGCGCGCGAGGTCACGATCGCGTCGATCGAGGCTTTCAAGGTCTTCCCTTCGTAATAGTCGGGTGACTTAGACTGGTTCTCCATTCACTGCCAGTTGTGAACCCAGAGGAGAATCGATGAGCTCCCAGGTGGCGCCGCCCAAAGCCGGCGAGCGCCGTGAGGTGGACCGGGTCGTGATCCGCTTCGCGGGCGACTCCGGGGACGGGATGCAACTCACCGGCGACCGCTTCACGAGCGTCAGCGCGTCCTTCGGAAACGACCTCGCGACGATGCCGGACTTCCCGGCCGAGATCCGGGCCCCCGCGGGCACGATCGCCGGCGTCTCCGCCTTCCAGATCCACTTCTCCGACCACGACATCCTGACCCCCGGCGACCAGCCGGGCGTGCTCGTCGCGATGAACCCGGCCGCCCTCAAGGCGAACCTCAAGGACCTAACCCGCGGCGGGCTGCTGATCGTGAACTCGGACGCGTTCGAGGACCGGGCCCTGGACAAGGTCGGCTACTCCGCCAACCCCCTCACCGACGGCAGCCTCGAGGGCTACCAGGTCGTCCAGATCCCGATGACCTCGATGACGGTCGAGGCCGTCAAGGAGGCCGGCGTCAGCAAGAAGGAGGCCGAGCGCAGCAAGAACATGCTCGCCCTCGGCGTCATCTGCTGGATGTACTCGCGTCCCCTCGAGCCGACCGTCGCGTGGCTCGAGAAGAAGTTCGCCAAGAAGCCGCAGATCGCGCAGGCGAACGTAGCGGCGTTGAAGGCCGGGCACGCGTTCGGCGAGACGGCCGAGCTCGTCGCCTACGAGGTCCGGCCCGCGACCCTCGCGCCGGGGCGCTACCGGCGGATCACCGGCAACCAGGCGATCGCGTTCGGGCTGATCGCGGCGAGCGTGCACGCGAAGCTTCCGCTGTTCCTCGGTTCGTACCCGATCACGCCGGCCTCCGACATCCTCCACGAGCTCTCCCGCCACAAGAACTTCGGAGTACGCACGGTCCAGGCCGAGGACGAGATCGCGGCGATCTCGATGGCCATCGGCGCGTCGTTCGGAGGCCACCTCGGCGTCACGACGACGTCCGGGCCGGGCCTCGACCTCAAGTCCGAGGCGCTCGGGCTCGCGCTCTCGTTGGAGATCCCGCTGATCGTGATCGACATCCAGCGCGGGGGGCCTTCGACCGGGCTCCCGACGAAGACCGAGCAGTCCGACCTCCTCCACGCGATGTACGGCCGCCACGGCGAGGCCCCGCTGCCGATCGTCGCGTCGTACTCGCCGCCGTCGTGCTTCTGGGCGGCGATCGAGTCGGCACGCCTCGCGCTCAAGTACATGACGCCGGTGATCCTGCTGTCCGACGGCTATCTCGCGAACGGTGCCGAGCCGTGGCGCATCCCGGCGGTCGAGAAGCTCCCCGACATCTCGGTCCCGTTCGCGTCGCAGCCCAACGCCGGCGAGGACTTCTGGCCGTACCTCCGTGACGAGATCACGCTGGCCCGGCCGTGGGCGATCCCCGGCACCCCCGGGCTGGAGCACCGCGTGGGCGGCATCGAGAAGGCCGACGGCACCGGCAACATCTCCTACGACCCCGAGAACCACCAGCTCATGACGTTGCTGCGCCAGGCCAAGATCAAGGCGATCGAGGAAGACATCGAGCCCCTCGAGTGGGACGGCGACGACGAGGCGAAGGTGCTCGTGCTCGGCTGGGGCTCGACCTACGGCGCGATCGGCGCGGCGTGCAGGCGGCTGCGGTTGCGCGGCAAGAAGATCGCCCGGGCCCACCTCAAGCACCTGAACCCCATGCCCAAGAACACCGAGGAAGTCCTGCGCCGCTTCGAGACGGTCGTGATCCCGGAGATGAACATGGGGCAGCTGTCGAGGCTCATCCGCGCGGACTTCCTCATCGACACGATCTCGATCAACCAGGTGAAGGGCCTGCCGTTCCGTGCAGGCGACCTCGAAGAGCGACTACTGGAGCTGGTATGAGCACACAACCTTCCGACCGCGGCATCACCGAGGCGAGCGGCGGCGTCGCGACGCTGACGCGCTCCGACTTCGTATCCGACCAGGAGGTCCGCTGGTGCCCGGGCTGCGGGGACTACGCGATCCTCGCAGCGGTCC
>DASQDO010000215.1:0-2968 GCA_035634135.1 Actinomycetota bacterium | reverse complement strand
CGGGCTGGGGGCCGCGACCTTGTACGACCGCTACGTCAGGGAGACGCCGCCCGTGGCGCGGGCGCGGTCCGACGCGACGTTCGCGCTGCTGGGCGGTGCCGACTCGACGAGCCGGACCGGCGCTCTTTCGGACATAGACCCGCGTGACTTCGGCTTCGACGCGCGCTCCGGAGTCGTTCTCTCGTACGACCCACGTTCCGCCGCTTACTCCGCGGCCGACACGCACCGCGACCTGAGAGAGGTCGCCGGTGCCGTGGCGATCCAGCTCGGCGAGCTCGACCAGCCGGTGTACGTCCTCGGCCACTCCCAGGCCGCCGGCGTGCTCGACCGCCTCGACGGTGCGTCGCCCCAAGCGGCCGTCGTCATCTCACCGCCGCCGAAGCGCGTCCCGCCCGTGGAGGTCCCTCCACCGGGGGTGCGGGGGCCGGGGAAGCCGGGAGGCGACGCGACGAGGGCCCTGGCGGGGCTGCTCGAGGCGGCCGGCCTCGGCGGCTTCGACATAGACGCCCCCTCCGCGCCGGTCCACCTCGACCCCGCCGGCGGGAGCGACTCCGGGACCCGCCGGATGGCCGTGTGGGCACTCGGGGACTCGGTGTGACTGCAGGGGGACTGGCGTCGCCCGGGCGAGGTGAACGTCGTCGCGATCTCCGACCACGTCGGCGCGGTGAACGACTCGCGTGCAGTGTCCGCGGCGAGGCGGTTCTTCGCCGAACAGCCGGTGGCCTCCGACGCGGCGTCGTGGCGCGGTGCGCTGGCGGCCGCGCTCCGTTATGCCTTCGAGCCGTGGAGGCCAAGATGACCGGCGCGGGCCGCCTCGGCGGGACGCCAAAAGCAACGGGCCGCCTCGGCGGGACGCCCAAAGGAAAAGGGAGGTTGGTCCTCTGCGGGACTCCCATCGGGAACCTCGACGACATGTCGCCGCGCGCGGTCCAGGCGCTGCGCGACGCCGACGTGATCGCCTGCGAGGACACTCGCCGGACCCGCAAGCTGCTGTCGCACTTCGCCATCGGGGCCCGCGACCTCGTCGTGCTCAACGAGCAGACCGAACGCCGCAGGGCCCCCGAGGTCGTCGCCGAGATCGGCCGCGGCCGCACGGTCGTGCTCGTGTCCGATGCCGGGATGCCGGGCCTGTCGGACCCCGGCTACCGGCTCGTCCAAGCCTGCATCGCCGCGGGCGTCACCGTCGACGTCGTCCCCGGCCCGACTGCGGTCGTCACGGCTCTCGCCGTCAGCGGCCTGCCGCCGGGCCGCTTCGTGTTCGAGGGGTTCCTGCCTCGCAAGCCGGGCGACCGCCGCAAGCGGATCGAGTCGCTGAAGGACGAGCCGCGCACGATCGTCCTGTTCGAGTCGCCGCACCGCATCGAGGCGACGCTGGAAGACCTCCTCGCCGTCCTGGGCGACCGCCCCGCGGCCCTCGCCCGGGAGCTGACGAAGCTCTACGAGGAGGTGCTGCGCGGCCCCCTCTCCGAGGTCGCCGCGGCGCTGAGGGTGAAGCCGCCGCGCGGCGAGATCACGCTCGTCGTCGAGGGGGCCGTGCACGACCACAAGCCGGAGCCGGACGCCGAGGAGCTGGCCGCCCGGGCGCGCTCTCTGATGGACGCCGGCGTCGACAGGAAGGAGGCGATGGCCCGGGTCGCCGCGGAGGCCGGGGTGCCGCGCCGGAAGGTGTTCGACGCGCTCCTCGACGACTGACCGGCCGGGGCGCGACAAGGGGCCGCCCTGAGGCGACCCCCGTTCGAAAACCTGGTACTGGATGCGGCTCCGGTACCGCCGGAAGCGTTACCGGTTGATGACCTCGTCCTCCGGAAGCCGCACCTCGCGGCGTCCCATCGTCCCGAGCTCGCCGGCGCACGACTCGCACACCCGGCGCTCCTTGAACTCGACCGCCGGGTTGGAGGCGCCGCAGAACAAGCAGAGGTCCTGCCGTTTCTGCAGGATGACCTTGTCGCCGTCGACGCTGATCTCGAGCTCGTCACCCTCTCGGATCCCGAAGACGCGGCGCAGCTCGGACGGGAGGACGATTCGGCCCAGCTCGTCGATCTTGCGCACTACTCCCGTAGACTTCATCCCAGTCAGACCCCTTGCTTCCCCATCTCCCAGCAGCGCCGCCACAGCTTGCACCGCTCCCAACGATGCAGGCAGTTACTGGTAAGTAATGGATATCTTGAACGGCTGTAGGGCGGAAGTCAAACATCAAACCGGTCAATCCGGTCAGCAATTTGGCCGAAGCGCCCTGATTTGGGAGCTTTTGGAAGCGCTCGAATTGGAGATTCCTGGATGACTCGCGAAACGTTTTCTTCCGCGGGGAAGGTCTGAGCCGTGTGGTTCGACTCCCACTGCCACCTCTTCGACGTCGAGGGCGACCCGTCCCAGGTCGTCGGACGGGCGGCCGAGGTCGGCGTCACCGACATGCTCGTCTGCGGGACCGACGTCCCGACTTCGGAGCAGGCCGTCGCCCTGGCCGAGCTTCCGGGGGTGTGGGCCGCGGCGGGCCTCCACCCGACCTCCGCCAAGGAATGGGACGACGGGGTCGCCGCGGCCCTGGAGGCCTTGCTGGGGCGTGACCGGGTGGTCGCCGTGGGCGAGAGCGGGCTCGACATGTACTGGGACACGTCCTATCTCGACCTGCAGCAGGAGGTCTTCGAGGTCCACGTCGGGTGGGCGAAGACCCACGACAAGGCCCTCGTCATCCACACCCGTAGCTCGGTCGACGAGGCCCTCGCGGCCCTCGAACGGCTGTCGCCCCCGGACCGGCTCGTCTTCCACTGCTGGTCGGGCGACGAGACCCAGATGCGGAGGGCACTGGACCTCGGCTCGTTCGTCTCCTTCGCCGGGAACGTGACGTTCAAGAGCGCGGGGGACCTGCGTGAGCTGGCCGCGCTCGTGCCGGGGGACCGGCTGCTCGTCGAGACCGACTCGCCCTACCTCGCGCCGGTGCCGCACCGCGGCAAGCGCAACGAGCCCGCGC
>DASQDO010000214.1:0-2305 GCA_035634135.1 Actinomycetota bacterium | reverse complement strand
GGGCTGGTGTCGGTGATCGACTACACGTTCGCGAGCCCGATGAACTTCAAGCCGCTCGCGATCGGGTTCGACGTCTGCTTTCACAGCGCGACCAAGTACCTCAACGGGCACTCGGACGTCGTCGCGGGGTGCGCCGCCGGGGGCCGGAGCGCGATCGAGTCGATACGGAGGTCGCTGAACCAGCTCGGCGGCAGCCTCGACCCCCATGCCGGCTTCCTGCTGGCGCGTTCGCTGAAGACGCTCGCTCTGAGGGTGCGGGCCCAGAACGAGAACGCGTCGAAGCTCGCCGGCTTCCTCGAGGACGATCCCCGGGTCGCCGAGGTGCACTATCCGGGCCTCGTCTCCCACCCGGACCACGAGCGCGGCCGAAGGCTCATGTCGGGGTTCGGCGGCATGTTGAGCTTCCGCCTCGCCGGGACGTCGCCTGGAGAGGTGGACGAAGTGCTCGCGCGCCTCGGGATTGCGTACGTCGCGACGAGCCTCGGCAGCGTCGAGACGCTGGTCACGCGCCCCGCCGCCACGTCGCACGCCGCGCTGACGGTGGAGCAACGCGAGCGGGTCGGGATCACGGACGACCTCGTGCGTGTGAGCTGCGGCGTAGAGGATGCCGACGACCTCGTCGCGGACTTCGACCAGGCAATGGCGTAAGGGCGCCTTTCCGGATTACTCGGCGGGTGCCATCTCCGCACCCAGAGCGTCGGCCACGCGCTCCACGGCTGCGGGGTCACCGGTCACCGCCCAGTTCGCGCCGACGGCCGTGGGCGCCACGAGGGCCGCGACCTTCCTCCAGTCGTCGAGCGCCGCGGTGCTCTCGAACACGTACAGGGTCACGTCGCTCCCTCTGCAAGCGCCGATCTCGTCCACGAGGTCGGTTCCTTGCTTCCGAGTGACGCCGTCGCACACCACGCCTTCCCCGTTCACCGCTTCCGCCAGGCCCGACAGGTCGTCGAAGCTCGGAGGCTCTCCCGAGCAACCGACGAGCGAGGCGGCGGCGACGCAAGCGACCGCGCCAGCGCGCCAGCGCTTCGGAGTCATGCCCGCCCCGCGATCCGGCGCGCCGTCGGCGCCTGGACGACCGAGAAGTAGGGATCGATCGTGATCGCCCTTCTCGCCAGACGACGTGCAACGGTGTCGCGGCCCAGGGCTCGCGCGATCGATCCGGCGTGGAACGCCGTGGATGCGTCACGGGGCTGCGCTCGGAGGGCCTCTGCCGCGTACGGCCACGCCGCGCGGTCGCGTCCCCGTGAGTGCAACATCCACGCCAGGGCGTCGGCGGTCTTGGGAGTGGGACGGTCTCGATAGATCGAGAACGCCTCCCGTAGCGCGGCCCCCGGCCGTACGCCGTGGTCCGCGTAGAAGAGGATGAAGTCGGCGTCGGGCAGGATCCCGTTGCGGCGGTACTCGGCGAGCTTCCGGGTGACGGCGTCGTACTGCGTCCGGGCTTCGTCCTCGTGGCCGGTGGCGCGGTAGAGATCGCCGAGCGTGACGAGGTACTCGATCGAGGGGAGCTCGGCCGCGGCGGCCTCGACGATCTCGAGCGCCCGCTCAAGACGGCCACGGGCGATGTGCGCCTCGGCCAGCCCCACCATGGGCGGCGCGTAGCCGGGCGCGATCTCGATCCCGATGCGGTTCTGTCGCGCGGCTTCGCGGTGGTCACCGAGCCCGGCGTAGACGTCGCCCATCTGGTGACGGACCCACGCCGCCGTCTCGCCGCTCGGCCCCGCGGCCTCGAGCGCGAGCTCCATCGCGCTCGTCGCCGCCTTCGACCTGCCGTGGTACTGCAACGCGTACGACGCACGCACGTACGACGCGACGTCGGGACGGCGGTCGACCATCTCCTGGTACGCGGCGTCGGCAGCCCCCACCTTGCCGAGCTCGAACGACGCGTCTCCGAGAAGCCCGTAGGCGGAGGCGTCGTAGGGACTGGTGGCGATGGCCCGGCGTGACCAGTCGATCGATCCCGAGAAGTCGTGGCGGGCGTTCGCGAGGGCTGCCATGCCGAGGAACGCTTCGAGGTTCCGTCGTGGGCGCAGCTGCAGCGATCGCTCGAGCGCGGCCTCGGCGAGCGGCAGGGATGCCGGCTCCGCCTCGTCTCGCGCGTGCTGGAGATACGCGAGCCCGAGCTGTGCGTGCACGTCTGCGCGAGCAGGGTTCGCTTCGGTTCGCTCCGTCAGCGCAGCGATCGCGCCGTCCGAAGTCTCGTTGCCTCCGGGCCCGACGAGCGCAGCCCGGTCGACGCCGGCGGGGGCCGGCGCCGGGGTGCGGCGTTCGGCCCGGAGAGGCGCGAGCGCGCCGCCGGCGAACA
>DASQDO010000213.1:0-2445 GCA_035634135.1 Actinomycetota bacterium | reverse complement strand
GAAGGTCTCCCCGTAGGGGTCGAAGTGTCGCTTCGTGCCCCCGGGGTCCGTGGCGAAGAAGACCGTGCCGTTCGGAAGCATATGGATCCGCGGGTAGGAGTCCGTCACCCGTCCGGCAGGAGCGCTTCGGACGTCCGGCAGGTACGTCCAGGTCTCCGTGGAAGGCGAGAACATCTCCGGGATGTTGTTGTTGTGCCGGTGACCCGGTGCATTCGGCGGATCGTGGTACTCCTCGCGGATGTCGGGGTGCCCGCCGACCGCGAGGACCCGCCCGTCGGGCAGCGTCACGCAGGTCGGGTACCAGCGGCCCCCGCTATTCGGGGCACCGTCGGGAGCCAGGTTCAGCGAGCCCGTGCGAATCCACGCCCGCGTGCGTGGGTGATAGATCCAGCACGCGCGCTCGCCCCCGCCGGCCATGCCCCCGTGCTCGTGCTGATCTTCTTCCTCGTCGGCGAGACCGGGGAGCTGGCCGCCCGCGACGAGCAGCCGTCCGTCGGTCAGCCAGCAGTGGCCCGCGCAGAAGATGTTCGTGAACTCGGGGTCGGTCTCCACGGCGACCGGCGGGCCGGTGATGTCGTCGAGAGCGATCCGGAAGATGACGTCGCCGTCCCCGAAGGCGCCTGCGTAGACGATCTCTCCCTGATCCTCGCCGGAGGGAGGCGGCGAAAGCCACACGTGTGTCGCGACGGTGCCGGTGTCGCCGAACGGTTCGCCCCAAGCCATAGTCCGCCCCCGTGCTCGCCCGAAGGACAACCTTCTCACCCGGACGGCAACCGGACAAGGCGAGGTCTTACGGCGACGTCTTTTTTCGAGGTCCCATCGCCTCACCGTGGGTTCGGAGGCCGGGGTCGAGGCACGGCACGAACTAGATCGCCCGAGGTCGTAGCTTTCCTTCCTGTCGATGCCCGGAGGGTCGGGGGGAGCGGACGGTGTCGATCTGGATGCGGACACGCATAGCGGCGGCTACGGCTGCTTTCGTCCTGTTGTGCGTCGGCACGTTCTGGGGCGACGACGACAACTTCCCGTTCGGGCCGTTCCGCATGTACTCGACCAAGCAGGAGCTCGACGGCGAGGTACGCGCGATCGAGGTCTACGGGCTTACCCGGTCGGGCGCGTGGGTGGGCGTCCCCTTCGACGACTTCGGCCTGCGCCGTGCCGACATCGAAGGCCAGCTCGGGATGCTGGCCGTGCCTCCGGAAGAGGTCCTCGCGTCGATGGCGGTCGCGTACGACCGTTTCGACCGCGGCGACCAAGAGGTCCTCGCCTTCCGTCTCGTCGAGCGGACGTACGACGTCGAGGACGGCGTGCCGGCCGGCGAGACCGTCGAGTTCCTCGCCACGTGGCGGCGGAGCTGAACGTGGCGGCGCTCGCTGCACGAGCCGGGTCGCGGGTCCTCGAGTGGTGGTTGTCGCCTCTCCCCCGCCGGCGCGTAGCGTGGTTGCGCGTGCTCGTGTACGGCTTCATCTTCGTCGACGTCTTCCTGCTCCGTCCCTGGGTCGGCGACAACGGGCTCGTCCCCGGCGACCAGTACCACCCGTTGATGGTCGGGAGGCTGCTCCCGCTCCCGACACCGACGCCGCTGCTCGTCGAGGTCGTCAAGTACTCGATGCTGGCGTGTGCGGCGATCGCGGCCTCGGGGCGCTTCGTCAGGCTGGCCGGCGCGCTCGTCTTCGGCCTCTACCTCGAATGGATGCTGATCGCCTTCTCGTACGGCAAAGTCGACCACGACAGGGTCGCGTTCCTCGTCGCGCTCGCGGTGCTGCCCACGGTGGGCAAGGTCGCGTGGGGGGACTCGACGTCCGACGAGAAGGCGGCGTGGGCGATCAGGTGCATCCAGATCGCAGTCGTGGCGACGTACTTCCTGTCGGCGTTTGCGAAGTTCCGCTTCGGAGGCTTCGACTGGGTCAACGGCGCGACGCTTCTGCGAGCGGTGATACGGCGCGGGACGGATCTGGCGGAGCCGCTCATGTCGATGCCGTGGGTCCTGCGCATGGGCCAGTGGGGCATCGTGCTCTTCGAGCTCGCGTCGCCGCTGATGCTGGAACGAGGACGGATCGGCCGCGTCTTCCTCGTGTCGGCCTTCGTGTTCCACACGATCACGTTCGCGACGATCGAGATCGTGTTCTGGCCGCACGTGGTGTGCCTGCTGGCGTTCCTACCGCTCGAGCGGTTCGTCCCGGCACACGCTCAGGGCCAGCGTTCCGGGCCCGGCGCGTCCCGCACGAACCGTCCTAGGAAGGCTTTGCTCTTGACGAGAGCCCGGTAGAAGAGCTCGACGACGGGGCGCAGGGGCCGAGGCCCGAGGACGCGGCCGAGGACCGACGTCCACGCTATGGCGGACAGGGTCTCGGCGACGGCCGCGCCCCCTGAGAAACCTTCGCCGTCGGGGCGGATCACGTGGAACGTCGTGAAGCGGACTTCCTCCGGTATCACTTCGACCGCAGT
>DASQDO010000212.1:0-1751 GCA_035634135.1 Actinomycetota bacterium | reverse complement strand
GTCGCGGCCTCGGACGACCCGACAGGCCCGTTCCGGGACCTTGGCCGCGCGCTCGTGGCCGACGCCTTCGCGATCGACGCCCACCCGTTCCGGGATGACGACGGCACCTGGTACCTGTACTACGCGCGTGACTTCCTCGACGGCGAGCGCGTGGGTACCGCCCTGGTCGTCGATCGGCTCGTGGACATGCAGTCTCTGGCGGGAGATCCCACGACCGTGCTGCGTGCCACTGCCGACTGGCAGATCTACCAGCGCGCGCGGCCGATGTACGGGGCGGTCTACGACTGGCACACGCTCGAGGGCCCGTTCGTCGTCAAGCGCCACGGCCGCTACTGGTGCTTCTATTCGGGCGGCGCCTGGCGCGAGGACAACTACGGTGTCTCGTACGTCGTCGCGTCGTCGCCGACCGGGCCGTTCGTCGAGCCGCCGTCGGACGGACCGACCGTGCTGCGCTCTGTGCCCGGCCGTGTCGTCGGCCCTGGGCACTGCTCGGTCGTCACCGACCGCGCCGGCGACGACTGGCTCGTGTACCACGCCTGGGATCCGGACCGCACGGCGCGACGCATGCACATCGATCGCCTCGAGTGGACGCCGGATGGGCCTCGCTCCGACGCGCCGACCTGGACTCCGCAGCGCCCGCCGGGCTAGCGCCGGGCTTCCATGTCGAGGAGACGCCGCTTGAGCGCGATGTCGCCGCCGCCCCATCCCGAGATCCCGTCCCCGGCAAGGACGACCCGCTGACACGGCACGGCCGGGAAGAGTGGGCAGCGCGAGAGCGACCCTCCGACGGCGCGTGCTCCTCCCGGTGACCCGGCGGTCACGGCGACTTCGCCGTACGTCGCGGTGGCGCCGTACGGGATCGCGCGCACCGCTTCGTACACCGCGCGGTCCCATGCACGCAGCCCGCGAAGGTCGACGCGCGGCAGGTCCCGTCGATCACCCGCGAGGTACCCGTCGAGCCACGCGGCGTCGCTCGCCAGCGCGCGTCCGTCCTCCGCCGGCTCCGCGCCGGGATACCTGAGCTCGAGCGCCGCGAGGAAGCTCGCCACGTTCAGCCCGCGTGACATCGCCGCGACGCCTTCGGACGTGCGCGCGACGAGCATCGGGCCGAGCTCGGTATCGACCTCGGCGAAGCGCAGCCGGACGTTCATGGGACCCGAATCATGACGATCGTGCGGTGGCGGAGCAGCGGAACGCCCGTGCTATCCTCGGCGTCCGATGACGACGAAGTCCAAGGTCCCGTACCGCTGCTCGTTCTGCGGCAAGAGCCAGGAGCAGGTCCGCAAGCTGATCGCGGGCCAGGGCGTGTACATCTGCGACGAGTGCATCAACCTCTGCCAGGAGATCATCGAGGAGGAGATGCTCGAGGCGCCGCGCGCCAGCCTCGCGCAGGCCACGCCGCTCCCCAGCCCGCGCCGCATCAAGGACCAGCTCGACACGTACGTCATCAGCCAGGAGCAGGCGAAGAAGGTCCTTTCGGTCGCGGTCTACAACCACTACAAGCGGGTCAACGCCGGCCACAGCGTCGACGACGTCGAGCTGGGGAAGTCGAACGTCCTCCTCGTCGGCCCGACGGGCTCCGGGAAGACGCTGCTCGCGCAGACGCTCGCTCGCGTGCTCGATGTCCCGTTCTGCATCGCGGACGCGACGTCGCTGACGGAGGCCGGGTACGTGGGGGAGGACGTCGAGAACATCCTCCTGCGGCTGATCCAGGCCGCGGACTTCGACGTCCAGCGCGCGCAGCGCGGCAT
>DASQDO010000211.1:0-2450 GCA_035634135.1 Actinomycetota bacterium | reverse complement strand
ACGGCGTCGTCGAGGGCCTCACCGGCGAGATCTCCGGCGAGCTCGAGACCCACACGACGGCCCGCACGACGATCTCGGCGGAGATCCCGGCCGACCTCCTGAAGCTCTACGAGCAGCTGCGGGCGCAGAAGGGCGGCGTGGGGGCCGCGGGCCTCGAAGGCGGGACCTGTCTCGGCTGCCACACGAAGCTCCCGCAGCGCGAGCTCGAACGGATGCGGGCGGAGGGCGGTCTCCAGCGTTGCGACAACTGCCGCCGGATCCTCGTCATCGAGTAGCTACGACGTGCGCGGGTTCCTCCACGCCGACGGTGGAGCGCGGGGCAACCCGGGCCCCGCCGGGATCGGCGTCGTCCTCAAAGACGGTGACGGCAACGTCATCGGCGAGATCGCGCGCGGGATCGGCGTCGCGACGAACAACGTCGCCGAGTACACCGCGCTGATCGAGGGCCTCGAGCTCGCGCTCGACAAGGGCGTCACCGACGTCGGCGTCTACATGGACTCGAAGCTCGTCGTCTTCCAGGTGAACGGCGACTGGAAGATCAAGAACGATCAGCTGCGGCGGCTCGCGGTGAAGGCGCACTCGCTGCTGCGCCGCTTCGAGCGGAAGACGCTGAAGCACGTGCCGCGCGAGCGGAACTCGGCCGCCGACAAGCTCGCGAACCAGGGGATGGACGCAGCCGCGCTGGACGCGGAGCTCGACGCCGAAGCGTCGGTCCGGCACGACCCGTTGTTTTGATCCTGTGGCACATGGGGCTCGCGGCCCTGATCGTCTACGTCACCTTGGGCCGGCGCCGCATCGACTACCGCTTCGTGCTGATCGGTGCCGTGCTTCCCGATCTCGCCGCGGCCTGGCCCGGCTCTCACTCGTTGGTGGTCGTCGCGCTGCTCGCGCTCGTCGCCATGGTCCTTCCGCTCCGTGAGAAGAGGCTCGCGCTGTTCGGGCTCCCGGTCGGGTGGCTCCTCCACCTCGTCGGCGACGGCATGTGGGACTACCCGCGCGTCTTTCTGTGGCCCGCGTTCGGCGCGGACGTCCCCGTCCACCCCGAGCCGTACTCGTGGGACCTCGTCGCCGACCCCTTGGCACATCTCTCGACGTGGGGGGCCGAGCTCGCCGGCCTCTTGTTGCTCGCGTGGTTCTGGGTCGCGTTCGGGCTCGGCCACCAGGGGCGCGCCCGGTTGTTCTTGAAAGACGGGTACCTCCGGCCGTGGGACGGCCCAGGCGATACAGTGGGTGCCGACAACCCATAACTGCACGCTTCGCAGGGCAAGTCCGGTCGGATTCCGGCGCTGTCCCGCAACTGTAGGTCCGCCCTTTACGTGTTGACCGCCCGCCGAGGCGGCCGGTCGTAGGGCGGGCGAGCCAGAAAACCTGCTCGGCGTGCGGCTCGACGACCTTCGAGGCAAAGGGAGAGCCGGGGCTTCACGCCACGCTCGCGACCCCTTCTTCGGAGGGGTCGTTTTTCGTGGCCGCCGCGAGGACCGGGGGCCGGGAAGGAGCAGGCATGAAGCACCTCACCTCGAGGAGGTGGCTCGCAGGCGCCACCGCGGCCTTGATCGCCGCCTCGATCGCCCCCGCACACGCGGGAACACGGAACCTCCACGAACGGCTCCAGAAGGCGACCCGGTACCTCGCGATGAACCAGGAGGACGACGGCTCGATCAGCGGCGGCTTCTCGCGGCTGGGGACGACCTCCGACGCGATCCTCGCCTTCGCCTCCGAGATGCGCGGCAAGCCCCAGGTGCGGGACGCCATGGGATGGCTCGAGGAGCACGTCGAGGACGCGACCACGCTCGGGCTCAAGGCGAAGCTCGTTCTCGCGGCGGTCGCCGTCGGCAGGGACCCGAGGTCGTTCGGGGGCCGGGACCTCGTGCAGGAGATCATGGACACGCACGATCCCGAGACCGGTCAGTACGGAGGCGAGTCCGACACCGAGGTCGGATACCACGCGCTCGCGATGCTCGCGGTGATGGCCGGAAGAGAGGACCCACCGGAGAGCGCTTCCCGGTGGCTCAGGGATGCTCAATGCGACGACGGGGGGTGGCAGTTCGACGAGCCCGCCGGGCCGAACGACGACGAGCACTGCTTCGACTCGACCGCCGAGAACGACTTCTCCCGCTCGGACACGAACACGACCGCGTACGCGGACATGGCGTTCGAGGGATCTCCCGGCCCCGACCCGAAGGTCGACCCGATCTCGTTCCTGCGGACCGCCAGGGACGACTACAAGAAGGGGTTCGTGTACGACCCGCACGGCAAGTGCACCGAGGAGACGCTCGGCGAGCAGTTCTGCTACCTGACCGACGCGAACTCGACCGGCCTGGTGCTCCAGGCGATGCTGGGAGAGGTCAAGGCCAAGGAGTTCGTCCGCTACCGCGACGCGTTGATGAAGCTCCAGTACCCGCGCTGCGGCAAGTGGATGGGGGCCTTCGCGTTCACCTGGATCTACGACG
>DASQDO010000210.1:0-3619 GCA_035634135.1 Actinomycetota bacterium | reverse complement strand
GCCGCGGTCGACGTGGCGCGCGAGCTCTACATGGGCGGCTCGAACGACGCGATCGAAGCGGTGCTGATCGCCGAGGACTTCAGCGACGTCCAGTCGCGGCTCGCCTACCTCCGCACCTCACAGCAGGCGCAGTCCGAGGTGTTCGAGCGGCTGGCCGCCGACCGGTCCGCGCTCGAGAGCAAGCTCACGCAGCTCGAGAAGGACCGGGCCGCGGCCATGGCTGCCGAGGAGCGCCTGCTGGCCCTTCGCACCGAGATCGAGGGGAAGCTCGTCGACCAGCAGGACGAGATCGCCGAGCTGAACGCCGCGATCGAACGGGCGGAGCGACGCGAAGCCCGGGCTGCCGCCGCGGCAGAGGAAGAGGCCGCTGCCGCCACCCCGGTGGTCGCGGCTCCGCCGGCACCGGCCCCCGCCCCGAACGGCAACGCCCAGACCGCGGTCGAGGCCGCGCTGTCACAGGTCGGCAAGCCGTATCAATGGGCGGCCGCGGGCCCGGACTCGTACGACTGCTCGGGCCTGACGATGTGGGCCTGGGCGCAGGGGGGCGTGGCGCTCCCCCACAACTCCGGGATGCAGTACGCGGCGACCCCTCGGGTCGCGCAGTCCGACTGGCAGCCGGGCGACCTGCTGTTCTTCGGAAGCCCGATCCACCACGTCGGGATGTACATCGGCAACGGCCAGATGGTCGAGGCCCCCTACACGGGTGAGTTCGTGAGGGTGGTCTCGGCGAGCCCTTCGGACTATGTAGGAGCCGGTAGACCAGGCAGCTAGTCGTCCTTGCCGTCGGAGTCGAGCTGGTCGACCTCCTTGTCGACGTCGTTGCCTACCTCCTGGACGTCCTTACGGTCTTCCTTGTCGCAGGCGACGCCGGTCGCGCCGAGCATCAGGCCGGCGGCCATAAGCAGCGGAAACACCTTGCGGGGCATCCGAACCTCCTTCCGTGGTCGGTCCTAGCCCGGGGATACCCGGTTTTCACCACGCTAAGCATTCAATCCGCTACGTAACGTCGTCCGGAGGGAAGGCCCGGCCCGCGGCGAATCTCCTCTCGCATGAAGTCCCTACGCGCATTGCTCGCCGGAATCGCGCTCGCCGTAACGGCGGCCGTCCCTTCGAGCGCGCACGGGTGCCACGTCCCCGCTCCCGCCGGCTCCCCCTCGGAGTGCGGGCTCGCGACGGTCGCGTCCGTCGAGGTCTCCGAAGCTGCCGGCGCCGGGCGCGTCGAGGTCCACGGGAAGATCGCCGCGGTCCTCCGGCGTGACGAAGGCATCGTCTCGCTCGTCGACGTGAGCAAGCCCGGACGGCCGAAGGTGCTCGGCTCCTACGACGGCGGGCTCGACGGGCAGAGGGCCGGGAAGTCGCTCGACGGCGATCTCGCCTTCTCTTCCGACGGCCAGTGGCTCTTCTACGCGCGACAGTCCACGCAGATGTCGGCCGACGGCCTTCACGTGGTCGACGTCTCGGATCCGTCCGCGCCGACGCTCCGCTTCTACCAGCCGGAGGGCGGCACGTTCCGCGTCGACGTGTACGAGACCGAAACCGCTACCTACGTCATCACGCTCGATGCGATCGCCGGTCTCGTCGTCAACCGCTTCGACCCGGCGACCGGGGCGCTCACGACGGTGTTCTCCGACCCGGAGCCGGCGAGTCGCCGCGTCGGGGGCCCGGCATCCGCGGGCATCGTCATCGACCGCAAGGACCCCAAGCTCGGCATCCCGGTGCTCTACACGTCCAGCGGCACGACCGGCCTGCAGGTGTACGACCTGTCGACGCCCGACCAGCCGGTGTTGCTCGGCTCGTGGGCCGAGACCGGGCTCGCCGAGATCGAGCTCGTCCGGACGAAGAAGTCACGCACCGTCTACGCCGCGACCGAGTACTGGTTCGACGAGACGCTGGAGCCCGAGGTCGTCGTGCTCGACGCGAAGGACCTCGGCGCCATCAAGGAGAAGAAGCGGTTCTCGCTCAACGTCCCCGCGGCGGAGGAGTTCCGCCTGCAGGGCATGGCGATCAACAAGGGCCGTCTCTACGCCGCGCACTCGAGCCTCGGGCTCGTCGGGTTCGACCTCAAGGGCCACCCCGTCGCATACCTGTCGGACCTCGGCGAGCGCAACCAGTCGTCGACCGAGCTGAGCGCCACCTATGCGTACGACGTAGAAGCCTCGAAGGGCCTGCTGTACGTGACCGACGCGGCGAGCGGAACGCTGACGCTCGCGCGCCGCACTCGCTAGCTCGAAGAAGAAGCCCCCGCTAGAGCGGCCTCCGCCGGCGCGTCCGCGTCGTCGGACTCGGGCCGGGGCTTCGCCGACTCCCTGCTCACGATGAACGCTACCGACGACACGATGACCGCGGCCCCCACGAGGATCGAGGTCGTGATCGACTCCGACAGGATCAGCCAGCCGAGGAAGATCGCGATCACGGGGTTCACGTACGCATAGGTCGCGACCTTCGAGATCGGCGCGTTCTGGAGCAGCCACACGTAGCACGTGAAGGCGAACAGCGACCCGACGGTGACGAGGTAGACGAACGCGCTCAGGGACGCGCCGGAGAACTCCGCCGGGTCGAGCCCCGACGCCTCGCCGGTGACCAGGCCCGCGACGAGCAGCACCGCCCCGCCGGTCACCATCTGCGCGGCAGTCGACACGAACGGGTCGCGCGGCAGCGGGAGCTTGCTCGAGAAGAACGAGCCCGAGGCCCACGAGAGCGAAGCCACGACGAGCATCAGCAGGCCGGCGACGTTCGCGCTCTGGTCGCCGCCGGGCAGCACGAGCATCGCGACGCCCACGAAACCGATCGCGACGCCGACGAGCGTCGAGCGGGACACCTTCTCGCCGGTCAGCGTGCGGAGCAGGATCACCCACAGCGGGACCGAGGCGATGATCAACGCGGCGAGGCTCGACGAGACCTTCTGCTCGGCGACCGAGACGAGCCCGTTGCCCCCGAACAGCAACGCGGCCCCCACGAGAGTCGAGGCGCCGAGCTCCCGCTTAGTGATGCGGATCGCGGCGACTCCTTTTCGCAGGGCCAGCACCGCGTAGACGATGGCCCCGGCGAGGAAGAAGCGCGCGCCGGCGCTGAGGAACGGCGGGAGGGTCTCGACCGTGACGCGGATCGCGAGGTACGTCGACCCCCAGACGATGTAGATGACCCAGAGGGCGCCCCAGACCATCCAGGTGGGCGCGCCGCCCTCGTAGTCCTTCACCTGGATGCTCACGTCGGCGGCAACCGGGCGCCGCGGGGGCGTATTCCGGGCCCCCGGGAACTTCGAAGAATCGCAAAACGGGGTGGCGCGAACTCGGACGATCGGGCGCTCGAGCCTAAGAAACGAAGGCCGCCCCCGCTACGCTCCGGACGATGTCTTCACGAGGGCCGTACCGGGACGCCGTGGCGTGGATGAGGTCGCGGGTTCCTTCCGCGCAGGTGCGGGGGGCGGTGGCGGGCGGGGCGCTTGCCGCCGCTCTGATCGACGGGCTCCTGCTGATGTCGGTGATCGGTCTGGTGTCGCCGTCGAGCTTCGGCGTGTCCGGGGGCCGCGCCTTCGGCAGCACGTCTCGGACGGTCACGCTGGTCGCGGTCGCGGGCGCGTGCGCCGTATGGCTCGTCCTGCACCTGCGGACGCATCGCT
>DASQDO010000209.1:0-5751 GCA_035634135.1 Actinomycetota bacterium | reverse complement strand
GAGAACGACGCTCTCTGTTATCAGCGACTGCGCCGAGCAGTCTAGGGCCAATTCGATCCGGATGGAACCGTTGACCGGCAGTCCTGCGGAGTCCGCGGCGGTGCCGCCACTCCCATACCTTCCATTAAAAGTAAGGTAGCTCTCGTTGCCTGAATTGCTTCGCGAGATCAAGACACCACCACCGGTGTAGTTGACCGCAAAGCCCTTCTTTTGCACCGTGAACGTAATCTCGAACGTCGAGCCGGTCTTCAGCCGGAGCTCGATCGGATACGAGCCCTCGTGATCCGAGACGTGCGCGCTCATCGTCTGGTCGATCGCGCCGGTTGCGCAGTCGACGCGCACGGTGTGCGCGGCGGGAGCCGAACGGGACGGGATCTGCCCCTGCTGGAAGTACAGCTCCGGCGCGAACGGCGCAGGCGTTGCGGTCGTCTCGCGCGGCGTGACAGTGCCGGAAGGAGGTGGCGGGCTCGCGGTCGCGGGAAGCGCGGACGGCGATTCGCTGGGGGCCGGCGGCTCCGTCGGCTCGGGTGACGCAGTCACCGTGGGCGGCGTCGCGGAGGGTTCGGGGGGGGCCGTCTGGGGCGTGTCCTCGGCGACTGCGTCGCGGCGGGGCGCCGCGCGGAGCTCGCCGGGCGAGTCGCCGGTCTCTCCCTGAGCGGCGCGGACGACGGCGTCCTCGACGGGCGGCACCGGCGGCGAACCGATGCCGGCCAGCGCAGACCCACCTCCGAGGATGAGGGTGGTTCCCAACGGCACCATCTTGTGCACGACGAACGTCCCGCACTGCTGCAGGACGCCGCTGCAGATCGACGCTACGGGCGCGCTCTGTGACGCGGCCGCGTTCACGACGTGCTCCTTGATCGTGACGTCGGTCTCACGCCACCGCTGGAGCAGCCGCGCCGGCACCAGCATCTCGGCCAGCGGCGTCCACGAGCGGCGGAAGCCCTTGCGCGCTCGGTGGATGAGCGCCTTCACCTGGCCCTCGGTCATACCGAGCGCGACCGCGACCTCCGCGTACGAGAGCCCTTCGAAGTCGCGCAGCACGATCGCTGCGCGGTGCAACGGAGGCAACCCGAGCAACACCTTGCGCACGCGCCGGCTCTCGGCGTTGCGGACGGTGACGGTCTCGGGGTCGCTCTCTCCGGATGCGACGAAGTCGAGCTCGAGCTCTTCGATCGGCGTCGGCTCGACGGGTCGCCGCGACCGCGCACGGATGTGGTCGAGACAGACGTTCGTGGCGATCCGCGTGATCCACGCACCGAGGTGATAGCGGCCGTTGAACTTGCCGAGCGCGGTGTAGACGCGCAGGAAGGCCTCCTGGGCGGCCTCTTGGGCGTCCTCGGGCTTTCCGAGCATCCGGCGGCATACGCGCTGGACGCGGTCCTCGTACCGCTCGTAGATGAGCTGGTACGCGCCCTTCTCGCCGCGCTGGAACGCGAGCGCCATCTCCTTGTCGTCCGGGGAGGCGGGAGGAAGGTCTTCTGCGATCGTGTCGTCCACGAAGGGAGCGGTCATGGAGTCCTCATCTACGGTCCCAGACTGACACCCGGGGGCGCTCGCCTGAATAGTCCGAAAGGACCAAATCCGGGCCGGGCAGCGTCGCCCGCGGACCTGCCTTTCCTCGTCAACCGATAACGCCGCGGGCCGGGATTCGTTACGCGCCGGCGGGATATTCCGTCGTGCGCGCTACTCGGCTCGAAGGAGCATGACGCCCTCGGTCCACGAGGTGACGATCTCGCAGCCGGATTCGTTCCCGAGCGGGCAGTGCTTCGCCTGGAAAAGCGCCCTCTTCGGGTCGAGCAGGGTCGCGAACACGATCGAGTCGTTGTCGACGGACCACAGGATCGTCCCGGTCGCCCCGAACGAGTCCCCGACCTCGGCGAGCCCGGGGTCGTCGGGCGAGAACGTCACGACGCGCGACGTCGGGGCGGCGCCGGCCCCGCGGCCCTCGCCGGGCGCCTCCGCCACGACGGCCGCGACGCGAGAGGAGTCGTGGGCCCACCCCCCTTCGAAGAGCTGGTACTCCCCGAGGTCGACCTCGACCCGCTCGTCGCCCAGCTCGCCGTCCTCGATCGCGATCAGCTCGGTCTTCTTGGCGTTCGTCTTGACGACCCAGGCCCCGTCCGGCGAAGCGTCCCAGAACTGGCTCGCCGGCAGGTCGAGGACCTTCTGCTCGTCGTCGAGCGAGACCGAGATGACCGTCGCAGGGTTCGTGAAGTCGCTGACGAGGACCCAGTCCCCGGCCCAGCCGAGGATCGAGTACTTCCCGGGCTCGAGGAGCAAGGACTCGCTCCCGGAGGCCGTGTCGATCACGCCGATCTGCACGTCACCCGAGCAGGTCTCGCCCTGGCATTCGCGCGGCTCGACGGGCCGCAGGAACGCCACGCGGGTGCCGCTCGGGTTCCACACGGGCGCGACTCCGGCGCCGTGCGTGCTCTCCTCTTCGGTCTCGACGTCGTACAGGTGGAGGACCGGCTCGGCCGCGAAGTCGTCGTCCCGGACCTTCTTCGAGGTCACGTACGCGATCCACTGGGAGCCGCGCGACGGGTAGACGCTGGGGCTCTCGATCATTCCGACGGGACGCTCCTCGCCGTTCTCGAGGTTGCGCCGGATCAGCGAGGTGCCGCTGAGGTAGAGGACCTCGTCCGGCCCCCCTTCCAGCGAGGAGGCGGCGTTGCCGCCCGTCGCCGTCGACCCGCCGGTGCTCTCTTCGTCGTCCCCGCCGTCCAGCAGCAGGTACGCGACGACCGCCAGGGCGATCGCGGCCACGAGCCCTCCACCGATGAGGAGGACGAGCGACCTCTCGTTCATACGCACGTCTCGGGACACCACCTTTGGTAAGCGAGTCAGCAACCATAAGGGGGTGCCGGACGAAACGGATAGCTAGTCGAGCCCCAGCAGGTCCTCGGGCTCGCCCGCGTCCTCGAACGCCTCTACCTCCGCCGGGAGCGGCACGAGGGACCCGGCACCCGGCAGCGCCGCGGCCACACTGCGAAGCACCGTCGTCGTCGTGCGTGCGACGCCGAGCTTCTTCCTGACGGTCTCGCCCCAGCACGGCAAGCCGTCGTCGGCGAGATGCCGGCCCTTCCCGTCGGTCTCGGGCCACCACCAGAACTGCGTGGTCCCCGTGCCCGCGTTCTCGACCCTGATGTCGAGGTGGTTGTGGCTCAGCGAGCTGTAGCAGCCGACACCGGAGAACTGGCTCGTCATGGCGACCTCGCGCCCCGTCCGGTTGTCGACCTCGGCGATGCGGTTGTCGGCGGCGGTCCCGTACATGTGCTGGCTCGCCCGCGCTCCCCCGATGCAGTCGTTGTAGGCCACGCTGCGGAAACCGGAGTTGATCCCGATGGGACGCCCGCCGGTCTTCGCACGCAGAGCCTCGAGGCGCCACATGAGACGGCGGACGTTCGTCTTCACCACCGAGGGCGCGATGGGCCCCCCTCCGAACGTGCCCGCGTAGGCGTTCGCCTTGGCGGAGCAGCCGGCGTTCTTGTTCTGCACGAACTCGGACCAGTCGAAGTGGGCGGTCGAGCCGTCGTCGTCCTCCAACGAGGCGAGCTTCTCGAAAACCGCCGCGCCCGCGACGCCGTTGACCTCCATGCCGTAGAAGCGCTGGAACGCCTTGACGGCGCGAGCGGTCTTGCGGCCGAAGGCCCCGTCGATCCCCATGGGCGTCTTGTCGTCGCGCGGGAACCACCCTGCGATCCGCGTCTGGAGAGCACGGACGTCGGAGCCCTCGTCGCCACGCTTCAGCGGGCGCTCGAAGTCGTACGCGAACGCTGGCGCCGCGAACGCCGTCAGGGCCGCGACCACGGCGACGACGGCCAGGACGCGCCGGAGTGCAGGACTAGTCATAGGAGAGGAATCGGCGGAAGACGCCGATGACCTTGAATCACAAAACCGTCCCGGCCGGGTCGGGAAAAACCCTCGGCCGGGGTGTAAAGCCGCGTCCGTGAGGGGGCGCTTATCATCCTTGGCATGTCATCCCCGCAGCCGATACGCGTCGTTCTCGTCGACGACCACGACCTGTTGCGCCGCGGGATCAAGACCATGCTCGAGACCGAGGCCGACATCGAGGTCGTCGGCGAAGGATCCGACGGCACCCAGGCGCTGCCGCTGGTCGAGGAGCACCTCCCCGACGTCGTGCTCGTCGACGTGATCATGCCGACCAAGGACGGGATCGAGGCCACCCGCGACGTCAAGGACGCGTTCCCGAACGTCGGCGTCGTCGTCCTCTCCGGCCACGACGCGCAGCGCTTCATCTTCGTCGCGCTGAAGGCCGGCGCGTCCGGCTACCTGCTGAAGACCGCCGATCTCGAGCAGGTCATCCTCACGGTGCGCGCGGTGGCGAAGGGCGAAGCGCTCATCGACCCGAACGTCGCGACGCAGGTGCTCACGCAGTTCCAGAGCTACCAGGAGGAAGAGGTCGCCGACGTCTACCAACCACTGACGCCGCGCGAGCGCGAGATCCTCCAGCTGATGAGCGAGGGCCTCCCCAACAAGACGATCGCGAGCCGTCTCTCGATCTCCGAGCGGACGGTCACGACCCACGTCGCGAACATCTACGCCAAGCTCCACGTGAACAACCGCGTCTCGGCGATCCAGGAAGCCATGCGCCGGCGCATCCTCGACTACAACCCGTAGAGATGAGCGGCGAGCTCAACGAGCGGATGCGCCGCCTCCCGTCGGTCGACCGCGTCATGGGCGCGCTGTCCGGCGTCTCCCCGCGCGTCGCTGCGGCCGCAGCGCGCCGCGCGCTGGACGACGCCCGTGCGCGCGTCGCCGCCGGCGGCGACGCTCCCGGCGTCGAGGAGGTAGCCGACATGGCGCGCGCGTCGATCGAGCGGTCGCGGCTGCGCGGGCTCGTCCCCGTCGTCAACGCGACCGGCGTGCTGATCCACACGAACCTGGGCCGCGCCCCGTTGGGCCCCGAGCAGCTCGACGCGGTCGTGGAGGTCTCGCGCGGCTACTCGAGCCTCGAGTACGACGTCGTCGAAGGACGGCGGGGGACGCGTTACGGGCATGCGCGCGCGTCGATCGCGGAGCTGACGGGGGCCGAGGACGCACTCGTGGTCAACAACTGCGCGGCGGCCGTGCTCCTCGTGCTCTCGACTTTCTGCGCCGGCCGCGAGGTCCTGATCAGCCGCGGCGAGCTGATCGAGATCGGCGGCGAGTTCCGGATCCCCGACGTCATGACCGCCTCGGGCGCTCACCTCGTCGAGGTCGGGACGACGAACCGGACGCATCTCGCCGACTACGAACGGGCGATCACCCCCGAGACCGCCGCGATTTTCAAGGTCCACCCGTCGAACTACCGCGTCGTGGGGTTCACGGCGTCGGTCCCCGGACGTGAGCTCGCCCGCCTGGCGCGCGGGCGCGGGGTCCCTTTCTTCCACGACCTCGGCTCCGGCCTCGTCGCGGCCCCCGAGACGGAGTGGGACGCGCGGGAGGGGGCCGAGGACGAGCCCCTGGTCTCGTCGGCGCTCGCCGACGGCGCCGACCTGGTGACGTTCTCCGGCGACAAGCTCCTGGGCGGCCCCCAGGCGGGCGTGGTCGCCGGCCGCGCCGACCTCGTCGCACGGCTCGCGAAGAGCCCGCTGCTCCGTGCCATGCGCGTCGACAAGATGACCCTCGCCGCCCTGGAAGTGACGCTCAGGCTGCACCTCGAGGGCCGCGGCCGCGACGTCCCGGTGGGGGCGATGGCGGCGGCGGCCCCCGAGGACCTCGAGCGGCGGGCGCACTCGCTGTGCG
>DASQDO010000208.1:0-5138 GCA_035634135.1 Actinomycetota bacterium | reverse complement strand
GAGCCGACCCCGACGCCGATCGCGACCGTGGAGCCGACGGAGCCCCCTCCGCCGCCTCCGCCCCCCACCCCGGAGCCGACCGAGACCCCGACGCCGGAGCCGACGCCTACCCCCACCCCGGACCCGACGCCGACCCCCGAGGTCGTGCCGAGCTTCAGGCCGCCCGTGTGGCCTCCCGAGCTGCCGCCGGCGCCGGTCGAGATCGGGTCTACGCCGCCTCCCGAGCAGACGCTGCCGCCGGAGCCGCCGCTTCCGACCCCGGACTTCACGACGCCGCCCCCGGGCCCCGGCCCGCTGGCGCCGCTCGCCACACCGAATCCCCGCCCGGACTTCGGTGGCGAGGACGCGGGCGAGGGAACCGGCGAGCGCAAGGACGACCCGACCGGCCCCGGCAACGGCACCGGCGAGGACGAGCCGCCGCGCCGGCTGATCGACTTGACCGGCGACGGAAGCGCGACGTCCGGTGGCGTGGGGACCCCGGGCGGCACCCGCAACGGGTTCACCGCCTCGATCGCGGATCTCGCCCGCACCGCGGGCGAGGCCGTCAAGACGTTCGCCTTCCCGCTCTCGCTGACGATCCTCGTCGTGATCTTCCTGTTGATCCAGGGCGAGATCGACCGGCGCGACCCGAAGCTCGCGTTCGCCCCGGTCGACTCGTCGAAGGACATGGTGTATTTCGAATGAGGGGCAGAGGGAGCAGCACCGGGCGCTCGGCCGAGATCGTCTCGCTCGCGGAGCGGATGGGATATCTCCAGGGTCTGCGCGCGGGGTTCGTCGCGGTCGCGATGGCCTCCGCGCTCTTGTTCCCCGGCTTCGTGGGCGCGTCGCTCCGCGACGTCGCGGTCGTGTCGTTCGCGTACTTCGTGCTGACCGGCGTCATCGAGGCGGTCCGCAGGATCGGCGGCGGACGCCATCTCTACGTCGTCGCCGGCATGCTCCTCGCCGACGGCGTGTACCTCGCGTGGATCATGTATCTGACGGGCTTCGTGCAGAGCCCGCTGCGCTTCATGCTCTACCTGCACCTGATCGCGGTGACGCTGCTCGCGTCGTACCGGACCGGCCTGAAGATCGCGCTGTGGCACTCGCTGCTGTTCTTCGTGGTGTTCCACGCGCAGCTCGCGGGGCTGCTCGACCCCCGAGGGCCGAGCCTCCACATGCCGGGGATGGAGGGGCTCGTCGAGTACCGGCCCTCGATCTTCAACGTCACGGCGTTCTGGGTCGTCGCCCTCGGCACCGCGCTGTTCTCGTTCCTCAACGAGCGCGAGCTCCGGCGCCGCAAGAACGACCTCGAAGCCCTGAACGAGATGGGTGTCGAGTTCGAGAGCGTCTCCGACCCGCGGAACGTCGCGGAGTCCTGCCTCGGCCGGGTGTGCGACGCGCTCGGGTTCCGCCGCGGCCTCGTCGTCGCCGGCCCCCCCGGAGCGCTCACGGTGCTCGCCACGAAGGGGGCCGAGGGTGTGGGAACGCCGGTGCCCGAGGACTGCGGCCTCCTGCTGGAGGTCGCGCAAGGCCGCGAGACGACTCTCGTCACCGACCTCGACCCCGGGACCGACGGCGTGATCGCGGAGCTCCTGCCCGGAGCGCGGGACCTGCTCGTGACGCCGCTGATCGCGGACGGCAACCAGCTCGGCGTGCTCGTCGTCGAGCAGCGGCGGCGAGGGCACCGGCTCGAGCGCCGGGTCCTGTCGACGATCGGCCAGTTCAGCTCGCACGCGGCGCTGGCACTGCGCAACGCCTGGCTGCTCGAGGAGGTCCGGAAGATGGCGGACACCGACGGGCTGACGGGCCTCGCGAACCGGCGGTCGTTCGAGGACGCTCTCGACGGTGAGGTCGCCCGGGCGCTGCGCACGGGCGAGCAGCTCACGCTCGTGTTGCTGGACATCGACTACTTCAAGGACCTCAACGACAGGTACGGCCACCAGGTAGGCGACGGCGTCCTCCGGGCGACGGGGGCCGCGCTGCGCGACGCCTCCCGCGAGTTCGACACCGCGGCCCGCTACGGGGGCGAGGAGTTCGTCGTCCTCCTGCCGGGCTGCTCTTCCGACCAGGCGATAGCGGCGGCCGAGAGGCTGCGCGCAGCCGTTGCGGCGGTCGACGAGGACGTGGCGATCACCGCGAGCGCGGGCGTGGCCACCCTCCCCCTCAATGCCTCCGACGCCGCCGGGCTGGTCCGCGCGGCCGACCAGGCGCTCTATGACTCGAAGCGACGCGGGCGCGACGTCACGACCCGTTCGTCCGCAGTGGGTGACTTCGTTCCCTCCGCACTCTGAGCAGCGCCCCCTTTTCCTCCTCAATGCCCGCCGGGGTGTGCCGATATTTACCAGAGCATCCCCGGCCGAGGGCGGCCGGGAGCAGGGGAAAGGACTGCAGTTGAACCGTGGGGGGTCTGTGACGACCGACTCGAGGCGCCTGTTCGCGGCGCTCGTGGTCTCGTTCGCCCTCCTCCAGGCGTTCACGTTCCTCCCGACGGCCGTGGGGGCCCCCGGAGACTCCTGCGACAAGCCGGGCAACGGGAACGACAAGAAGTGCGAGACGCCGGCGCCGACGCCTCCTCCCCCCACCCCGACCCCGTCGGCTTCTCCGTCTGCCAGCCCGTCGCCGTCTCTGCCGCCCAGCTCGTCGCCGAAGCCGTCCGAGCCGCCGGTCACCACGCCGCCGGCGACCGACCCGGCGACGCCCCCGCCGTCGATGGAGCCGACCCCGAGCGCTACGCCTCCGCCCGCGACCGAGCCGCCGGTCATCACGCCGCCTCCGATCGCGACGGAGCCGCCTCCGACCGCGCCGCCGGGCCCGACCCCGATAGGGACCCAGCCCCCTGTGCCGGTGGGCCCGCAGCCGCCGGGCGTGGACACGGATTCTCCCGAGCCGCTCGGGCCGACCGAGACCGACGACCCTCGCGGAAGCGCCGGCTTCCCGTCGCTCCGTGACGGCGGCGGACCTGGTGGCGAGATCCTCGAGGCGCTGTCGGACCTGGACGCGCTCGCCGTGAGCGTCGCCGACCCGAAGCCCGGCTCCGTCACGGACGAAGAGCCGGCCGGTCACGCCTTCGGGCTGCGCGTCCCGCTCGGCTCGTCGATAGGGAACCTCGCGGCTACCGCCGGCAAGGCCGTCCAGGAGTTCGCGTTCCCGTTGACTCTGGCAATCGCAGTGCTGCTGTTCCTGTTGTTCCAAGGTGAGCTGGATCGGAGGGATCCGAAGCTCGCCTACGCGCCCGTCGACTCGACAAAGGACATGGTGAGCTTCGAATGAGGACGCACAAGGCTGGGGCTGGGCGGGCCGCCGAGGCGGACCGTGGGGGGCAGGCGAGCGCGCGTTCGGAGTCCCCGGAGATCGTCTCTCTCGCCGAGCGGATGGGGTACCTGCAGGTGCTTCGCGCCGGCTTCGTCGTCGTCGTGCTCGCGTCGGCGATCTTCGCCTCGAGGTTCGTCGGGGCGTCGCTGCGCGACCTCGTCGTGGTCTCGGCGGGTTACTTCGTCCTCACCGGCGTAACCGAGGCGCTCCGGCGGCTCGGGAAGGCGCGCGGCCTGTACGTCGTGGCCGGGATGCTCCTCGTCGACGGTGTCTACCTCGCAGGGACGATGTACGCGACCGGCTTCGCGCAGAGCCCCCTTCGCTTCCTGCTGTACCTGCACCTGATCGCGGTGACGCTCCTCGCCTCGTACCGGACCGGGTTGAAGATCGCGCTGTGGCACTCGCTGTTGTTCTTCGTGGTCTTCCACGGACAGCTCGCCGGGATCCTGGCGCCGCAGGGCGTCGACGTCACCGGCGACATAGGTGCCCTCACCTACCGCCCCTCGGTGTTCAACGTCATGGCTTTCTGGCTCGTCGCACTCGGCACGGCGGTCTTCTCCTCGGTGAACGAGAAGGAGCTCCGCCGCCGCAAGATCGACCTCGAGGCGCTGAACGAGATGGGTGTCGAGTTCGAGAACGTGAGCGACCCGGTGACGGTCGCGGCGACGTTCCTCGACCGTGTGTGCGACGCGTTCGACTTCAAGCGCGGCGTAGTGCTGGCGAGCCCCGCCGGTGACGTGTCCGTGGTTGCGGCCAGGGGGGCCGGGGGTGACGACGATCCCTCGCTGGGCCTCGACGACGTCGTCGCGAAGACGTGGCGCAAGCGTGAGACCTCGCTCGTCCGCAAGTTCGACGCGGAGGCGAACCCGCGCCTGGCGCGACTGCTGCCGGGTGCCCGCAACGTCCTCATCGTCCCGCTGTTCGCGGACGCCGCTCCGCTCGGGGTGCTCGCGGTCGAGCACGGTGGACGCTCCAGCAAGATCGAGCGCCGGGTCCTCACGACCGTCGGCCAGTTCTCGTCGCACGCGGCCCTCGCGATGCGCAACGCGTGGCTGCTCGAAGAGATCCGCCGCATGGCCGACACCGACGGCCTGACCGGGATTGCGAACCGCCGGTTCTTCGAGAGCGCTCTCGAGAAGGAGATCTCCCGGGCGAAGCGCAGCGGCGAGCAGCTGACGCTCGTGATGCTCGACATCGACCACTTCAAGCTGCTGAACGACACGCACGGCCACCAGGTCGGCGACCAGATCCTGCAGGAGGTCGGAAGCGCCCTCGACAAGACCTGCCGGGACTTCGACGTGCCCGCACGTTACGGCGGTGAGGAGTTCGCGGTGCTGCTCCCGGGCTGCACGACGCAGGAGTCGTTCAGCGCCGCGGGCCGCCTCCGCAAGATGATCTCCGAGATGGAGGGCGCGGTGCCGGTGACGGCCAGCGCCGGCGTGGCGACGTTCCCGCTGCACGCGACCGACGCAGCCGGGCTCGTCAAGGCGGCCGACGAAGCGCTGTACGAGAGCAAGCGCATGGGCCGCGACAGGGTCACGCGCTCGCGGCGCAAGGGCGTTGCCGTGGTCGAGCAGAAGGTAGCCGAGCCGGTCGTCTAGCCGAGGTTGCCCCGCGGGGGGTGACGGCCTTGGGACGAAGGCGCGTCGATTGCGTAGTCGTTATGCCGGATTCGGTCGGTTCGTAGCGGAGACGCGCAGCTATCCTGCCCCCGGTGAAAGCCGAGGCCCCCACGACTCCCGACGTCGCGACCGGCGCGATCCTCGTCGCGTCGCACGTGCGCAAGGTCTACGAGACCGGGGCCGGCGTCGTGGAGGCGTTGCGCGACCTCGACCTCACGATCCCGC
>DASQDO010000207.1:0-3878 GCA_035634135.1 Actinomycetota bacterium | reverse complement strand
GTGATGGCCGAGCGTGTCGTTGACCTCCTTGAAGCGGTCGAGGTCGATGAGCATGAGACATGCCCTCTCGCCGCTGACCTTGCCCTCGGAGATCGCCTGCTCGACGCGCTCCCGGAAGTAGGCGCGGTTGTGGAGCCCGGTGAGCGCGTCGTGCACGGCCTGGTGCTCGGTCTCGCGAGCCTGGCGGTGGTGCGTGCGCGACGAGCGTGCGACGGTCCCGAGCATCAGGAGGTAGATCACACCGAGCGACCCGGCGAGCACGCCGAGGATCGTCTTCTGATCCTCCTTGTGGCCCGCGACGAGGTGGTCGTAGACGAAGTCGACCTCGACCGCACCCGCGGTGACCCCGTTGTCGGTCTTGAGCGGCAGGTAGACCTGGACGAGCTCCTTGGGGCTCGACGTGCCGAGCGCGGTCTCGTGGCCGACGACGGTCTCGGTCTGGCCGGCGAGCGCCTTCTTGACGTGCGGCGAGTCCTCGACCCGGGTGGAGGGCGCTCCCGTCGTCGAATAGACGACCTCGGCCCCCCTGTCCCAGATCGTGACGCCCTCGACGCCGCTCCTGTCCGCGGTCGCGTCGAGCTTGTCGTCCAGGAGATCGCGCTCCGCGTGGCCGAGCGTCGTGGCGACGTCTTCGGCGGGGATCCGGGGGCGGATGTCCGCGCGGGCCGTGAGGCTCGCGACCTGGAGGGCCTGATCCCGCTCTTCCTGCTTCGTAGTGCGCAGGAAGGTCTGTGCGAGGACGACCCCCAACACGACGAGCGCGACGAAGCTGACGACGGCGAACTCCGCCAGCAGGCTGGTCCTCGCTCTTAGCCTACGCATCCGTTATTCCGTCCCTCCCAGGCAGCCGGAGCCTTCCGGCTCTCCGACCGTTCCCCGTGGGCATCGGCAGCGCCGAGGGGGGCCTTGAGCAGGGGCGACCCCCCGAAAGGGGGAAAAAGCGCTCACCGCGTAGGGCCGTCCGGCGCGCTGGGATAGCCTCCCGAACGTGCTCGAGGTGGAGCGGCGCGGCGCCGTCGACCTGCTGTGGCTGGACCGGCCCCCGGTGAACGCGGCGGACCTCGAATCGCTCGCGGCCCTCGCCGACGCCGTCTACCAGGTCGAGGCGTCCTCGGACCGGCCGCTGGTGCTGAGCGGCCGCGGTCCTGCCTTCTCCGCGGGGGCCGACCTCTACGGCGTCCTGGACGGAGACGAGTCGTACGCCGCTCGGTTCGTGGCCGCGCTGGTCCGGGCGTTCACGACGCTGTTCTCGTTCCCCCGGCCCCTGGTCGGTGCGGTGAACGGGCACGCGATCGCGGGCGGGGCGATCCTCGCCTGCTGCTGCGACCACGTGGTGTGCGCGGACGGGCGGCTGAAGGTCGGCGTCTCCGAGCTCGCCGTCGGAGTCCCCTATCCGCTGGCGGCGCTCGAGGTCGTCCGGCACGCGGTGGCACCGGAGAGGTTCGAGGAGGTCGTCTTCCTGGCGGGCACCTACTCGCCGGCCGAGGCGCGCACGATCGGGTTCGTCGACGAGGTCGTGCCCGCGGAGTCGGTCCTGGACCGGGCCGTGTCGGTCGCCGAGACGCTCGGGCGGGTCCCGGCGGCGACTTACGAGCTGATCAAGAAGGCGGTGCGCGCGCCGGCGCTGGAGCGGATCGCGCAGCAGGGTCCGGCCCACGACGAGGCCGCGACGAGGGGCTGGCAATCGACCGAGGTCAGGGAGTCGATCCGAGCGTTCCTGGACCGGACCGTGCGGAAGGACGGATAGCGGCGTGCGACGGGTGGTCGTGCTCGTTTGCCTCGCGGCCGTGACGGTCCTGCCGCAGCCGGGAAGGGCGGCGTGCGCAGCGCCCTCCGTACGGGCGATGCCGGCGGAGCGCCGGGCCGGGCAGCTCGTCCTCGTCACCGGAGAGGACTGGGCGAGCGGGTGCGACGACGTCGTCGGCGACGAGTGCACGGGGGCATGTGCCGGTTGTCCCGACGTGGTCGAGCCCGAGAAGATCGAGCAGGTGGTCGTGGAGCTGAGACGCGAGGGGGCCGAGCCGGCAAGGCTCTACACCGCCGACGTCTCGGTTCAGTCGTCGTTCGCCGAAGAGGTGCGGCTACCGCGCGATCTCGAGCCGGGTCGTTACAGGATCGTGGCCATCACCGAGCAGGACGGCTATCGGGCCCGGGCCCGCCTGGTGATCGTCGACTAGAACATCGGGGGCTCTACGTAGACCCCCCACACGTCCTTCAGCGCCTCGACCATCTCGCCCAGCGTCACGTACGCCAGCGCCGCGTCGACCAGCACCGGGATCGAGTTCACCGTCGGCTCGTCCGCCATCCGCTTCAGGGCCGCGATCGCGTCGTCGGCCTTCTGCTGGTCGCGGTTCGCCCGGACCTCGGCGACGGCCTTCTTCTGACGCTCCTCGGTCTCGAGGCCGATCAACAGGACCTCGGGCATCTCCTGCGTCGTCTTCGTGAAGCGGTTGACGCCGACGATGACCTTGCGCTCCTGCTCGAGGAGCTGCTGGTACTTGAACGCGGCGTCGGCCATCTCCTTCTGGAAGTAGCCCTGCTCGATGCCGCGGAGCATGCCGTCGAGGATCGAGCCCTCGCCCATCTCGTCGATGCGGGCGAAGTAGGCCTCGGCCGCGTCTTCGATCTTGTCGGTCAGCGCCTCGACGAACCACGAGCCGCCGAGCGGGTCGGCGACGTTCGTCACGCCGGTCTCGTAGGCGATGACCTGCTGGGTCCGGAGCGCGATCTCGACGGCTTCGTCGGTCGGGAGCGCGAGCACCTCGTCGAGCGAGTTCGTGTGGAGGCTCTGCGTCCCGCCGAGGACCGCGGCCAGTGCCTCGGTCGCGGTGCGTACGACGTTGTTGTACGGCTGCTGTGCCGTGAGCGAGCAGCCCGCCGTCTGCGTGTGGAACTTCAGCATCTGGGCCCTCGGCGTCGTCGCGCCGTAGCGGTCCTTCATCCAGCGGGCCCAGATCCGGCGAGCGGCCCGGAACTTGGCGATCTCCTCGAAGAAGTCGATGTGGGAGTTGAAGAAGAACGAGAGGCGCGGGGCTACGTCGTCGACGGCCATGCCCCTGCGGGTGCCGAGCTCGACGTGCGCGAAGCCGCTGGCGATCGTGAACGCGAGCTCCTGCGCCGCCGTGCTCCCGGCCTCCCTGATGTGGTAGCCGGAGATCGACAGCGGGTAGTACTTCGGCACGTCGCTCAGGCAGTACTCCATCATGTCCGCCGTCAGCCGCAGGTGGGGCTCGGGCGGGAACAGCCACTCCTTCTGGGCGATGTACTCCTTGAGGATGTCGGTCTGGCACGTGCCGCCGAGGTTGCGGACGGTCGCGCCCTGCTTCATCGCCGCGGCGATGTACATCGCGAAGACCATGGGGGCCGGGCCCGAGATCGTCATCGAGGTCGTGATGCCCTCGAGATCGATGCCCTCGAAGAGGACCTCCATGTCCTTCAGGGAGTCCACCGCGACGCCGCAGCGCCCGACCTCGCCCATCGAGTGCGGGTCGTCCGAGTCCCGGCCCATGAGCGTCGGCATGTCGAACGCGACGCTGAGCCCGGTCTGGCCCGACTCGGTCAGGAACTTGAAGCGTGCGTTGGTCTCGTCCGCGGTGCCGAACCCGGCGAACTGGCGCATCGTCCACAGCCGGCCGCGGTACCCGCTCGGGTAGATGCCGCGGGTGAACGGATACTCACCGGGGACGCCGATGGTCTCGGGGACGCTTCCGTCGGGGGGGCCGTAGAGGGGCTCGAGCTCGACGCTCGACAGCGTGTCGAAGTCGACGTCGTCGCGGAGCCGCGCCTGCTCGTACCGCTCGCGCCAGCGCGAGATCATGTCATCAGCCATGGACGGATTCTACAGGGGGCGGCGTGGGGCCCGGCCTAGCGTCCACTGA
>DASQDO010000206.1:0-6228 GCA_035634135.1 Actinomycetota bacterium | reverse complement strand
CGCGGACGTCGACGAGGCGGTCGGGCCGCTGCGCGACGACCCCTCGGTGGGAGAGCCTGCCCGGGCCGTCGCCGAGAGCGCGGCCCGCATCCGAGCGCTGGCTCCGGGGGCCGGGGAGGAGGCGGCGCGAGAGATCGCGCTGTCCGTCGCCCGCACCGTCGCCTGTGCCGAGCTGTGCAAGCAGGGGGCCTGGGCGACCCGGCGGGGGAGCGGACGAACGGCCGCGATCGCCGCCCGCCTCGCGGCCCGGGGCCTCGGGCCCGGCGTCGTCGTCGACGAAGCGGGGCTCGAGCTCGCCGGCTGGGGGGCCGAGGAGGCTCCCGCGCAGCCGAGCGACGTCTCGACCTGAGCAAACTTTCCGCCCCCCGACCTCAATTCCCGGCCCGCTCGTCCCGATGGAAGGAAGAGGCCACCGGTGCAACCGCGCCGTCGACGTAGAGGAGAGGCGTCATCAACAGTTCCGAGATGGAGCTCCGCCAGAACGGTCTAGAGCAGGCTGCTCCCGACAGCGCCGCGCTCGCGGCCGAGGTCGACCGTCTCCAGATGACGGAGAAGGAGCTGCGGCTCGCGCAGGAGGCCGTCGTCGAGCGCCTCTCGATCGCTGCGGAGTTCCGTGACGACGAGACCGCTCGCCACGTCCAGAGGATGAGCCGCTACACCGCGTTGCTGGCCAGCCGCGCCGGGGCGAACACCGAGCGCGCCGAGCAGGTGCGGACCGCCGCGGTCATGCACGACGTCGGCAAGATCGGCATCCCCGACAGCATCCTTCTGAAGCCCGGCAAGCTCACGCCGGAGGAGCGCCGGATCATGGAGCAGCACAGCGAGATCGGCTACCGGATCCTGTCCGGCTCCCGTTCCGAGCTGCTGACGCTCGCCGCCCAGATCGCGTGGACGCATCACGAGCGTGTCGACGGCAACGGCTACCCGCGCCGGCTGGCGGGCGACGACATCCCGCTCGAGGGCCGGATGGCGGCGATCGCCGACGTATTCGACGCGCTGACCTCGAACAAGGTCTACAAGAAGGCGTCGCCGCTTCCGCAGGCGGTCGAGATCATGCGTGAGGGCCGCGGGACGCACTTCGACGCGGACCTGCTCGACATGTTCCTGGACTCGATCGACGAGGTCGTCCGCATCAAGGAGCGGTTCGCCGACCGCTAACATCGTGCTCATGCGAGTCGTCCTGGGCTCGGACATGAAGACCCCCCTCACCGACGCGGTCGCGCGCGATCTCGAAGAGCGCGGCCACGACGTCGCGCTCGTCGGGCCTCCCGGCGGCGAGGAGATCGAGTGGGCCGAGGTCGGTCACAGGGTTGGAGCCGCGGTCGCCGGTAGCGAGGCGGACACCGGCGTGCTGTTCTGCTGGACCGGCACGGGTGCGTCGATCGCGGCGAACAAGGTCCCGGGCGCAAGGGCCGCGCTGTGCACCGACGCGTCCACGGCCGAGGGGGCCCGCAAGTACAACGACGCGAACGTCCTGGTGATGGGCCTGCGCCTGACCTCGCCCGAGGTGGCGAAGGAGATGCTGGACGCGTGGTTCACGGCGGAGCCGGACCCGTCGGAAGCCGCCAACGTGGCGAGGCTCGAACCGAGCTAGCGGGTTCGGTAAAGCAAGGCGTCCCCGCCCGTATCGCTCTACGGAACCTTCTGAAAGACCGCGTCGACAGTCTTGTCGGAGTCGACCTGCAGCACGCACGGCAGAACTCCGGAGCATGCTCCGTCCCATCGTACGAATACCGAACCCTCGTCCGGGTGGGCCTCCAGCGTGACGCTCGCATCGTTTATCAGGGCCAGACATTCCTCTCCGCAGTCGATCCAACGGTGCGGCTCACAATCGCTGCAGCCGATTTCCTCTGTCCGGGTTCCCGTCACCGTCCCGGCGCCGTCGCCCGTCTTCGTCACCGTCAGCCGCGGGGGTGCTGGAAGGTGGTCCGTCTCGGCAGTTGCGCCGGACCGGTCAACGGCGACGATGGTGACGTCTCGCCACTCCGGAACGAACCCGACGAAGAAGTTGAAAGGAGCGCGCAACTCGGGCCCACCGTTGTGAATCTCCGCGGCGTACGAGGTCCCGTCATCGAGACGTAGCTCGACGCGCTCCACCTTCTTGTCGACGATCCCGAAGAACGCGCGGTTCCACCCCGGCGCCGAGCTCGGCACCGCATACACCGCATCGTTGCCGACGAAGGGCTCCTGCAGGCCCACCGTGCAAGTCGCCTCCGCGCGCCTCGACGACCCGAACCCCATCGAAAGGCAGAGAGCCTCTTTCTCCTCGACGCCGCCGCTCCCGGGAACCGACGCCATCGCGCGGTACGAGAAGACCGACCAAGCGGATCCCTGCTGACGACCTGTGGCGACCTCGACCTTCGGTGTGATCGGGCGAGGCTCGCGGGGCTCGAACTTTTCTTCTCCCTGCGCCCCCGAAACAGACTGCTGATCGGGCGATCCGGTCAGGTCCGCCGCTACCTGAGTGATCGCAAACCCGGCGTAGGCCGTAGCGGCCATGGCGAGACTCGTGGCGGCTACGAAAATTGCGCGGCCCGTGACGATTCTTCGTCGAGCCCGCGCTCCGAGCGGGCTCGGATGGCTTTGATCCAGCTCTGCCTTGAGCAGGCGACGAAGCTCTTTCTCATCGGGCGTCATTCGTCCATCACTCCTCTCGGAAGCCGCCGGAGGCTGGTCAGCGCGCGGGCTGCGAGGCATTTCACCGCGTTGGTCGAACATCCGAGGACTTCGGCAACCTGTGTCTCGGACATGTCCTCGTAGTAGCGGAGAAAGAGCACGGCGCGTTGGCGGACGGGCAGGGTGCGCAGCGTCGTCCACATCTCGTGCCGCGATTCCACGTCTAGTTGCGTCGTCGGCTCCTCGGGACGCGGCCGATGCGTCTCGAGATAGCGTCGCTGTGATCGAATCCGGCGCCACCGGCTACGCGTGAGGTTTACGACCGTGCGTCGAAGGTAAGCGTCCAGGGACTCGGGCCGTATCGACCCCGACGATCGCCGCATGATCCGCACGAAGGCCTCCTGGACGACGTCGTCGGCCTCGTCGCGGTCGCCGCTGAGCAGCAGCGCGAGGCGATAAGCGCCAGGGGCGGCCCTCTCGTAGAGCTGGAGGAGCACGTCCGGGGGCTTGTGCGACACGGCGACCGGGCGTACCGCGCGCGATCCGTGCATTTCCTTCACATACCCCTAGACGTCCGAAGGCACCAAAAGAGGTCGGCGGCCATTGTCAAACCGGACACCCTGAGCTCAGGTAGTCGTTGGTCACGTCGTCGCCCTCTTCGAAGTCCTCGCTACTCATCGTGTAGCCGCCACCCGTGTAATACAAGACGTCCTGGCCGTCGCCGTCGCCCATATAGATGTAGTCGAAGTCGCCGCCGTCGCAGAACTCGTCCTGATCGCTGCTTCCCTCCTCGTCCTTCAGGAAATCTGTCCCGGTCGCCCCTCGGTTGCGATCGCGTCCCGAGGCAGCTCTAAGGGTGTCGCCGCCTCCGAAGCCGAACAAGCTGTCATAGCCCCCTCCGGCCCCCCAGTCGTTGTGGTGGATGTCGCACTCGTGGACGACTGGGTCGAACCCGGACGGGGTGCATTCCGTGTGGGCCGTGGCCGAGTACACCGTGCCTGTGATCATCCCCACCAGTGCACTGAAGACCAAGAGTCGAACCGCTCTCCTTAGCCGCATGCACACCTCCGTTTGGCTCTCCGGCCATTGAATTAGAAGCTTAACTCGGTGAGAACCCAAGATAGTAAGGACGCCGCGGGTCCGACGGATGTCGACCGGCGATGTGGGGGGCCTGCGGTCGTCGGCCGATACGCCCCGGTTCCGGCCCCCGTGGCACCATTGGGCCCGTGACCGACAAGAGGCTCGCCCGTTCCGCGTCCGACCGCAAGATCGCCGGCGTCGCCGCCGGGGTCGCGCACTACTTCGGCCTCGAGCCCAGCCTCGTGCGCGTCGCCTGGGTCCTCTCCGTCCTCCTCGCCGGCGCGGGCGGCCTCCTCTACCTCGTCCTGTGGGTCGTGCTCCCCGAAGAACCCGACGGCATCTCGCTCGTCGGGCGCCGCAACCCCGCGATCGCGATCGCCGAGGAGCGCTACGCCCGCGGCGAGATCACCGCCGAGGAGCTGCGCGACATCAAGAGCACGCTGAGCGAGACCTCGTGAGCGAGCGCCAGACCTGGCCCCCGGGCCTGCGCGGCGACCTCGCGCGCCTGTTCTCCTCGCAGGGCACCCATGAGGGCAAACCGTCGCTGACCGGGGCGCTCGTGCGCGCCGTCACGCGGCCCGGCCCCCTCGCGATCCTGCTCTACCGCCTGGGCCACCGCTTGTGGGAGCGCGGCTTCCACACGCTTGCCGAGGTTTTATGGCGGCTCAACTTCTTCCTCAGCGGCGCGGACATCCACCCCGGGGCGAAGATCGGCGGCGGCCTCCGGCTCACGCACACCGCCGGGCTCGTGGTCGGCAAGGGGGCCGTGATCGGCTCGGACGTCACGCTGTTGCACGGCGTCACGCTCGGAGGGTCGTCGCGGGGCTTCTTCGATCCCGAGTTCACCGACGGGTTCCCGACGATCGGCGACGGCTCGAAGATCGCGGCCGGGGCGAAGCTCCTCGGCCCGATCACGATCGGCAAGGGCTGCTTCATCGGCGCGAACGCGGTCGTCGCTAAGGACCTCCCCGACGGCACGATCTACACGCCGGGCCGCAAGGTCTCGGAGCTGTCGAAGCGCATCGACGAGCTCGAGGCGGAGCTCGCCGACCTGCGGCGGGCCGTGGCCGAATCCGAAGCGGCGAGGTGACGGAAGAGACCGCAGCGGAGCCGAAGCTGGGGCGCGCGACCGCGCTCATGACGCTCGGTACGATCCTGTCGCGCGTCACCGGCGTGGCGCGCCTCGGCCTGTTGACGTGGACGATCGGCGTCGCAGAGACGCGTCTGACCGACACGTACAACCTGGCGAACTCGGCCCCCAACGTCCTCTACGAGCTCGTCCTCGGCGGCGTCGTCACGGCGGTGTTCGTGCCGATCTTCGTCGAGGTCATGGACGCGCGGACAGAAGGGGAGCGCGACGTCAGCGCGATCGTCAACGTGTGCCTCGCCGGGCTGACGATCCTCGCCCTGCTGGGCGTGCTCGCGGCGCCGGCGATCGCTCGCTTCTACTCGACGAGCCTGTCGGGGGCCGAGGCCGAGGCGCAGCAGCACGCGATCACGACCCTGCTCCGGTTCTTCCTCCCGCAGATCCCTCTCTACGGGCTCTACTTCCTCGGCAGCGCGTTCATGAACGTCCGCAAGAGGTTCGTGCTCCCGATGTGGACGCCGATCGTCAACAACTTCGTGCTGATCGGCGTGCTCGTCGCGTTCGCGACCCTCTACGAGAGCGTCGACCTGCGGTCGGTCACGACGGGACAGCTGGCGCTGCTCGGCCTCGGCACGACCGCGAGCGTCGCGCCGATGGGCCTGTTGCTCCTCCCGTCGCTGCGCAAGCTCGGCTACCGCTGGGAGTGGCGGTTCGATCGCGAGCTGTGGCGCCGCGTCGCGCGGCTCTCCGGCTACGCGATCGGGTTCGTCGCGGCCAATCAGATCGGGTTCATCGCGGTCCAGAAGATCGCCAACGAGAGCCAGGGAGCGTTCACCGCCTACACCGCTGCGTTCACGTTCTTCCTGCTCCCCGTCGGCCTGTTCGTGTGGTCGATCACGACGGCCCTCGCGCCGTCTCTGAGCCGCGCCGCTCTCGAACCGGGGCGAGCGGGGATGGCGGACGTGCTCTCGATCGCGCTGCGGTCGACGTTGTTCTTGATCGTCCCGTGCGCGGCGGGGTTCCTCGTCCTCGCCCGCCCAGTCGTCGAGGTGATGCTCGGCCACGGCGTCGTCACCGAGGCGTCGACCGACCTAGTCGTCGACATCCTGTCGTTCCTCGTGCTCGGCCTCGTCCAGTTCTCGCTCTTCCAGGTGCTGATGCGCGCGTCCTACGCGATGCAGGATGCGCGCTCGCCCTTCGTCGTCAACGCGGTGGTGATCGCCGTGAACGTCGCGCTGAACCTGGCGATGTTCCGATGGATCGGGCCCGAGGGACTGGCGGCCGGGCACGCGCTTGCGTACACGATCGCGGTGCTGCTGCAGGGCCGGGTCGTCGCGCGCGAGGTGCCCGGGCTCGACCTGCGCCGCGTCGCCACGAGCACTGCGAAGATCACGGTTGCAGCCGGGGCCATGGCCGCGGTCGTCGCGGGCGGCTACCGCCTCATG
>DASQDO010000205.1:0-3669 GCA_035634135.1 Actinomycetota bacterium | reverse complement strand
GAACGTTCACGGCGTTCTTCGACCTGGCGTTCGGCCTGGGAGCGGTCTCGCTCGGGGCAGTGGCGTCGGCGTTCGGCTACGCGGGTGCGTTCCGGGTAGCGGCATTGGTAGCGGTCGGCGGTTTGGCTCTCCTGTACGGATACGCGCGGCGGGACGCCCGCATGGTCCCGACCCCGCCGGCCCCGATGGGCGGAGGCGCGTAGCCCCCACAGTCGTGCGGCTGTACGCTTGCGGAGCCTCATGGCGGCCGTAGCTCAGCATGGTTAGAGCACCTGGTTGTGGTCCAGGATGTCGCCGGTTCGAATCCGGTCGGTCGCCCCCAGTCCCCGGGCGCTTCGCTATCGGCCGGTCTATCGTTCGGTCGTGATCCGGCTCGACGTTCCCGACGAGCTCGCGCTCTCCTTCGTCGAGGAGCCCGTGCTCGACCTCTACTCGTGGGGGCCGTGGAGGATCCCGGACGGGTTCCTCGACTCCCTCGGGCGCGCGGTCCAGCAGGCAGTGGCCGACGAACGCCTTTCCGGTTGGGCGGCGGAAGGGGGCGAGGCCTACCGCCGGCCGACGAACGGGGTCGCGGAGACCCTCGACCTCATGTTGGGTTTCCTCTTCGGCGGATGCGCGATCAGGTCCGGGTACTGGGGCGACATGATCTGGCGGGTCTTCGACCCGTTCCTGGCTCAGCCTTTCGAGCGGAGACCGTCGTGGAACTACCTGCGTACACAGAGCGGTGCCTGGCGCCCCCCGGGGTGGCTGCTGCCGTTCACCGCGGGCGACGATCCCGGGCGCCGGAGGACCGCGTTCGAGGTGCTGCGTTCGCTCGTCGGCGTCTTCGACGGTCTCGAGCCCGTGGCGGCACGGTCCGCGGCGCTCGCTCGGTTGTACGACGAACGCGCGGGGAGCGAGCACGACCTCCACGCTCCCGCCGACGCGCTCGCCGACGAGTGGGCGAAGGCGGCGGACGAGCGCACGGTCGCCGCGCTCCCGGAGCTCGGCGGACCGGTCGGCTATCTCGCTTGGGCCCTCGACGGGTTCCTCGACGTCCATCCTTATCTGCGCGCTGCGGTCGGCGACGGCGACGACGAGGACGTTGCGATCGCGCAGCTCGTCCTCGCGGCGGGCATCCAGCAGGTCCCGGCGGAGATCGCAGTCGTCGCCTCGGAGGACCTGCTCACCCGGATCGAAGGACACCACCGCCGGCTGCGCGCGGGGTTCGCGCCGGAGACGTGGAGGGATACGACGGCCAGGTGGCTGGTCCGCGCGACGATCCGCGGCGAGCTTGCAGCCTGCAGGGCGTGGCTCGACATGGCGATGCGCCTGACGGGTGCTCTCAACGGCCTGCCGGGCAGGGCGATGCTCCCCGGGGGGACGGTGTGGGTGCCGGTCTCGACCTTCGAGTGGAACGTCCGCGCCCTCCTTGCGAACCGCCCGCTCCCGAACGCGCTCGGCACCAAGTTCGAGCGTCCGGAGCGCGCGACAACCGACGAGGCTCCGGCGACGCCGCCGCCCGTGGGGGAGATCTTGGGTCAGCCGGAGCTCGCAGAGGCCGTAGCGGACGCCGTCGCGTCCGCCGGGCCGGTGAGGATGCTCGTGGCAGGGCCCGCCGGGAGCGGCAAGGGCCTCGCGGTGGACCTGCTCGCGGACGCGCTGAAGGTGCGCGGCTTCGCGCAACCTCCCGTCTGGTTGCCGGCGGCGGTGGTCAACGAGAGGAACGCCCTAGGCGCGGTCGAGCTGGTGCGTCAGGAGATCGACCGCTGTGACGGCATCCGTCTTCTCGTCATCGACGGCCTGGACGAAGTTCTCGCGGGCGGCGAGGCCGCCGAGGCGGTCGGGAGCGAGCTCCTGCGCGCCCTCGAGGCCCGCTCAGGCCTCAACGTCGTCGCGCTGTGCGACCCGGGCCGCGCTTCGGAGGTCTTCACCGCGAACCCGATCCTGGCGCGGGCCTTCCGTGCCGTCCGCACGAACGACTTCGACCGCGACACCTTCCACCGGGTCTTCCTGCGCAAGGTCGAACGTCTCGGTGGAGCCGTCGACGAGGCGACGGCCGCGGAGGCGGCGCGGAGGCTCGTCGACATGCGCCCGTTCCGCAACCTCCGCAACGGTCATCTCGCGGCGGCGTTCGCTGCCGAGGCGGTAGCGCGCGCTCGTGCCCGCGCGACCGCCTCGCGTCCGGAGGTGGCCGTGGAGGACCTTCCCGAGGACGTCACCGGACGGGAGGCCTACGAGGACCCGTTCGCGGAGCTCGACTCACTCGTGGGGCTTCACCAGGTGAAGCAGGAGGTCGGGCTGCTCGTCGCCGAAGCCAAGGCCGAACGGTTACGCCGCGACGCCGGGATCAAGGTGCCGCCGCCGACGCGCCACTTCGCGTTCACTGGGAACCCCGGAACCGCGAAGACGACGGTGGCGCGTCTCCTCGCGCGGATCTACCAGTCGCTCGACCTCCTGTCGTCGGGCCATCTGGTCGAGGTGTCCCGGGTCGACCTCGTGGCGCGGTACATCGGCCAGACCGCGCCGCTGGTCCGTGCGGCGGTCGAGCGCGCGCTCGGCGGGATCCTCTTCATAGACGAGGCGTACGCGCTCACTCCGGAGGGGAGCGAGGAGGACTTCGGCCACGAAGCCGTCGCGACGCTCGTCAAGCTCATGGAGGACCATCGCGGCGACCTAGTCGTCATCGTCGCGGGCTACGAGGAGGACATGGATCGCTTCCTCGCTTCGAACCCCGGCCTGTCGTCTCGCTTCGCGCGCAGGATCGGCTTCCCCGACTACACCGACGACGAGCTCGTGAAGATCTTCACGTCGATAGCAGAACGCACCGGAGTGTCGCTAGGGCCGGGGGTAGACGAACGAGTCCGCGACCTGCTCCGGACGACGCCCCGCGGCCCCGGCTTCGGCAACGGTCGTCACGTGAGGACGATGTTCGAGCGGGCGCTGGGCCGGCAGGCGCTACGTTTGACGGCCGGCGAGGGGCCGATAGACGTAGCGGCGGTGAAGACGCTGCTGCCGGAGGACCTGCCCGAGCCGGAGCAGGCAGGGCCGGACCTAGAGTCGACGGCGAGCGGGGGGCAATACCTCTGACGGCGGGGGCCCGGGCCGTTGGTATCCTGCCCGGCGGGTCGCTAGCTCAATTGGCAGAGCAACGGACTCTTAATCCGTAGGTTCAGGGTTCGATTCCCTGGCGACCCACCCTCAAAAGCCCTGGTCAACAGCCATATCTGGCTTCTCGTCGCATTGCCGAAAAGACAATGTAGGCCGCAAATAGGCCGCATGCGCGCGAAGGATTAGACATGGCGCATATCCAAGAGGTGCCGAGGAAGACACGAGGCAGGCCACTAGCACTCTCATCGTGGGCGCGTACGACGAGGAGGCGCACATCGTGTGGGTGAGGGGCTGACCGAAACGCGCGCCGAGGGGGCGCCATGAGCCGAATGACGACGCTGGACGATCTCGCCGCCGTCGCGTTGTGCGGGACGGAGAAGCTCGCGCGTGGAAGACAGCTCTCGAAAGCGCTCCTGAAGGACTGGAACGTCTCCTCCGGATCGGTGTGGTCAACCGTGCATGCCGCTGTCGGACCGCATGACGGTCTCGACTTCGTTCAGGGAGGGAAGCTGGCCGACGTCAGAGAGCGCGGGCTAGAGGAGCCAGAACCCCTCCTAGCGGAGTTCATCCAGGAGCGTC